>DAOTUR010000583.1:0-3374 GCA_034436915.1 Anaerolineae bacterium | reverse complement strand
GTCCTGATTGGGGCGCTGCTGTTTATCTTCGATATCAAAAAGTCGATTGCTGATCCGCTGATTGGCGGGCTGCACAGTACAGCGGTGGGGCTGGAGAATGCCACCATCGATTGGACGATTCCGGTGCGCGATACGATTCCAGTTAACCTGGATGTGAAGCTGGATACGGATACCGTCGTGGTGCTGACGGGGCCTGTGCTGTTACAGGTCCGCGCCAAGATCGATCTGCCCGGCATCAATGCCTACGGGGTTGATGCCAATGTCAATCTGACGCTGCCGGAGGGCCTGGTTCTGCCTGTCCATCTCAACCTGGATGTGCCTGTGCGTGAGCCTGCGCTGCCTGTGTCTCTCGATGTGCGGGCGGTCATTCCATTGAAGCAAACCCAGTTGGCTGATCCGATTCGGGAATTGGCGCTGCTGTTTGAGCCGCTGGCGATTGGCCTGCACAACCTGCCGAGCAACTTTGGCGAGACCGGAACGGTCATCGGCCAGTTGGTGCGCGGCGAGAAAAAGATGGAAGATTACAATCTTCTGGCCGTTGATGGCTCAGGGGGCATTAATTCGCAGCCCTATAACCCCTGGCCTGGATATGCATACACAGCAGGCACGAATTACACGCTGTTCAATCAGCCTGTGCCTGCCGCCAACCAGCCGATTAAAACGGGTATCGTGCCTCCGGGCGGCATTCCCTTCCTGGATGCGCTGCTGGCAGCGCGTCGGCCTTTGTATGAGAACAATACCACGCCGCAGCAGGTCAATCAGCAGGCCATGACCAATCTTGAAGCCCAGGGCATTCCGCCGACCTTCTACAATGGCACGATGTCCGATTACTACCTTTCCATTCAGAACACCCTCACGCAGCCACAGGCTGTCCCTACGCAGCAGGTCGATAATAACAGCGGCATTATCCCGACAACGGCAGGTGGGCCGAATCCCCAGCCACCCAGCGTCGGCGGGTCGGATATTGTGCCGACATCGCCCGCGCCGCCAGGACAATCGCAGGATGATGGCATTGTGCCGACAGCAGAGGGCTGATAGAGTCTGTCAATCATCATCTAAATCCGTATGATATAGAGGGGCACAAATAGAATGTGCCCCTCTCTCTATTTCAGTGTGGGGAATCCCATGTCACAAAATATCGATACACGCATCTGCGATTACGAAGGATCGGATTACCGCACGCGCTTCTGGGAGGGACAGGGCCGCGATTATGAAGATCAGGTGGAGCGCGGCGTGCTGCGTCAGCTTCTGCCGCAGCGGGGCCAGCGCCTGCTGGAAATTGGCGCGGGCTTTGGCCGCCTGACCAACGAATATCATGCCTATAAACAGGTCGTCCTGCTCGATTATTCCTTCTCGCAGTTGCAATATGCCCGCGAGACCCTGGGCGATGGACGCTTTTTGTACGTGGCGGCGGATGCCTATCAACTGCCGTTCATTGCAGGCGCGTTTGATGGGGCGACAATGATTCGCGTGCTGCATCATTTTGAGCGCGTGCCAGCCGTGATGCAGGGCATTCGCCGCGTACTTGCGCCACAGGCGACCTTCATCCTCGAATTTGCCAACAAGCGCAACCTGAAGGCCCTGCTGCGTCATCGCCTGGGGCGGCAGTCGTGGAATCCCGCCTCGCTCGATCCGGTGGAATTCGTCGAACTCAATTACAACTTCCATCCCACCTATATTGAGCAGCAGCTTACGCAGGCGGGCTTCCACACCGATCAGCGTGTGCCTGTGTCATTTTTACGCGCTGGCCTGCTCAAGCGCACGCTGCCCACATCGCTCATGGTGGGCGTGGATCGCCTGCTGCAAAAGACTGGCTCACTCGTTGCGCCGAGCATCTTTACGCGCAACCAATCGACAGGTGAGTCGCCCAACCAGACGCGCATTGAAGATTTCTTCGCTGATCCGCGTACCGGAGCGCCGCTGCGCCGCCAGGGAGAGACGCTCGTGAGCGCCGATGGCACAGCTTGGGCGATCCGCGATGGCATCTACGATTTCAAGCAGCCCGTGTGAGTTTTAGATAGGTTTGCCCTTACCCCAACCCCTCTCCCACTTCGCGGTAGAGGGGCTTTTTTGCCCTATTGTGCTCCTGCCATGCCCTTGTGTGACGGGAAATTAGGTGGTGGGGGGTCATGAGCACAGCAATCCAAAACTGAGGTGATATAAAAATCTGCGATAAACGTCCTCAGCCAGCCTCTCCTATCGGCACATCGTTTGAATTCTGATATACAATTGTCCCATAAGCCCATAGAAGGCGGTTCAGTGAGCTGCCTCTTTTCGCATGAGGGATGTTTTTATGTCTGGACGGCGCGGCCTGATCCTGTTTTTTCTCCTATCTGTGTGCCTCGTCGTCTCTGCCCAGACGGACACATGGCAGGCATGGCTGTATGATGCAGGCAGCGGTGATTTGACGCTCATCGATGGACAGGGCTTCATTCGCAGTCAGGCTACCCTGCCGCTTACGCAGAATATGTCGCTCTATCCCTACAATGTGGCCGTGTCGGCCAGCGGCGCACGCCTCGCCTATATACTGAGCGATACGCATCGCTCCGAATTGGTCGTGTATGATCCGCGCCCCGGCATCCGCGATATTGTGCTGCGCTATGCACTGCCTGATGTGATTGCAGATACGCTGTCATTGAGCAGCACCGTCGGTCAATTATTTGCGCCCGACGAGACGCGCCTCGCCTTTGGCTACAGTCGGCAGGGCGGCGGATGGGATATCGTGCTGATTGATACCCAGTCCGATCAGGCCAGTTTGATTTTGAAGGGTGGCGCGGGACGGGCAGCAGATCTGCCAATTGATCGCGGCATAACGCCCGTGATTCGCTCATTTGATGGTGTGCGCGTGGCCTTTACGCTGGTGCAGGCCGGTGTGACCTCATTTACGGGCAAAATCTGGCCCAGCTATCTGTGGGATATTCAGGCCAATACGATTGTGGCCGCGCCCGCGTATGCCGCCCTTGATGGCGATGTGTTTGCGCCGACTGGCGAAATCATCGAAGCGGTGACGGATGACCAGCCGCATATCGCCCTTTTCCCCGATAGAACAGCCGCCGAGCCTCTCATCCTGACGCAAACCCCATCATCGGGCGCACTTTTGCCGCAGTTTGTGCAGAACGGCATGGCGATTCTCTATGCCATATTGGATGATCGCCAGCGCATGACCTATCAACTTCTGCGGCGTGGCGCGGCCCAGCCCGAAACGTGGCAGGCGGGCAGCACACAGATTATTGGCAGTCGCTTTGGTACGGCGACGGGCTTTGCCTATACCGTCGATCTCACCAATTCTGACGGCACAAATGCGATGACGCTGTATCATCTCGACACAACGGGCGAATTGACCGATGGCACGCCGCTGTTTGCCGCGCCCGCCT
>DAOTUR010000582.1:0-3373 GCA_034436915.1 Anaerolineae bacterium | reverse complement strand
CGTCGGTCTTCATCGTAGGGACGAGGCCCGCCGCGTCCGACTTGTGGACACGGCAGGCCGTGTCCCTACATACATCAACCGTCGGTCTTCATCGTAGGGACGAGGCCCGCCGCGTCCGCCGATTTGCTGCACCCTTGAAACCTGACAGTAGCCAGAAACCCTTACAGGGCGATAAATTTGTCCTCTAAACACAAAAATCACCCGTAAAATAGAGTCTCTGTTGACCATTGCTCAGAACCAGAAAACGCGCCACGAGACGTGCTTTGAGGGATACATAGACGCCTTAATAAGCGATATAGGTCTCGCGCAGTTCGTCGCGCAGATGCAGGTAATTTTCATAGCGCGTGCGGCTGATGGCCCCCGATGCCACGCCCGCCCGTACCGCGCAGCCCGGCTCATTGGTGTGCGTGCAGTCATGGAAGCGGCAGTGCGGCGAGACCGCGCCGATATCGCGGAAATAGCCATCCAGCTCATCCGGCTCCACATCCCACACCGTCATCGTGCGAATGCCCGGCGTATCGGCCAGATAGCCGCCCTCGGCAAGGCGCACGAGCACGCTGTCACGGGTGGTGTGGATGCCCTGCTCGTGATACTGGCTGACCTCTTTCACGGCGCGGCCCAATCCCGGTTGAATACGGTTGAGCAGACTGGTTTTGCCCACGCCCGATGGCCCAGTGAAGATCGAGATTTTGCCGTGCAGTTGGGCGCGGATCAGATCGACATCGATGTTCTCGGCTGCGCTGGTGTAGATCACGTCGTATCCCATGCGGCTGTAGGGGGCAAAGGCGGCTTCAATCTCACTGAGATCACTGAGGAGATCGATCTTATTCACGACGACGCACAGGCGCATCGGCGCGGCGGTTTCGCCCGCGACCAACATGCGATCCAACATGCGAAAATTGGGGCCGGGCTGCGCGGCAGACTGCACAAAAAACGCCTGCGTTGCGTTGGCGATGAGCACCTGCTCACGCTCCGCCTGATTGACACCGCGTTTGCCTGTGGTGCGGACGGAGCGCGAAAGACTGCTTTGACGCGGCAGAATCGTCTCGATGACACCGTTGCGCTGGCTCAGACCGCCATCTTCATCCTCAATCGGGATGAACAGCACCTGATCGCCAATGGCCGCAAGATCAGACGCCTGCGCCTCTTCTTTGAGCCGCCCGCGCAGCGTACACACAAACGATTGTTGATCCGGGGTTTCAACGCGAAAAAAACCACTTTGTTCACTGACGATTAAGCCTTGCAATGCCGAAGAACTCAAACGCAACCTTTCCACCGAAACGGATAAAAGCACCGATAGCGCATATCATTAATGTATTATAGGCTGAATCTGGCCCGCGTGCGGCCTGTAACATGACATCTGCATGAGACACCCGCTGCGATCTTCAGACTTTCGCAAGATTGCACGATTATGCTACGATGCACAGCATCTATGCCTTTTAGAAAAGGATTTTCGGCGTGATTGACCAGCCCCCTCTACGTGATGACCAGCCTTCTGAGACCTCGCGCCGCGATGCCTCGCCTGATGATTTTTATATCGAATCTCAATCGCCTCTGCCGCGCCCATCCAAACCGAATGATGAGCCTGCGCTGTCGCTGTCCGGCGGGATGCTGAATATGCTCTTGATTGCGGTGACATTTCTCGTCGTGGGCGTGCTCATCGGCCAGAACCTGCCCGGCAGAGGCAGCGATGTGACTGCTGCTCAGGTTGAGCAGATTGTCCGCAGCGTCATGGCGGATGCGAATGCGGCGGGCGGCAAGCCTAGCAATACCGAATTGGCCGATGATGATCCCTCTATCGGCAAGGCCGATGCGCCCGTCGTTATCGTCGAATTTAGCGATTTCCGCTGCCAATTCTGTGGTCGCCATTTCCACGAGACGCTGCAACCGCTGCTCGATAACTACGGTGCGTATATCAAGTACGTTTACCGCGATTATCCGGCCCTGGGCGATGAATCCGTGCGGGCAGCAATCGCTGGCGAATGCGCCCACGAGCAGGGAAAGTTCTGGGAGACGCACAATATTTACTTCGCCAACCAGGACAAATTGGGGCGCGATTTTTACATCCAAACGGCCAAAGACGTGGGATTGGATGTGGCGGTCTTCACGGCCTGCTTCGACAGCCAGAAATATTTTGATGAGATCAAGAGCGATTTCATCGATGGGCAGTTGAACGGTGTTCAGGGCACGCCAGGATTCTTCATCAATGGCACGTTTGTCAAAGGCGCACAGCCCTATCAGTTGTTTGAGAAGATCATTGATCGTGAGTTGAAGAAGCAGGGCATTACCCCGCCCGTTGCGGTTGCGCCTGTGCAAAGCCCGCTCGATGCCCCGGCTGCCACGACAGATGAGGCGCTGACATCTTCCTCATCTGAAAGCGTCGCGCCAACGGCTACCGCCCAGATACGCTGAGTCGTTTGACCCCTCCCCACTTTGTGGGGAGGGATTTAGGGAGGGGTGAGCCTGTTACTCATTTTTTGGACATTAAGATAAGAATTTCGTAGAATTTTTCCCGATTTGTAACAGAGAGGCGTGTAAAATCGACCTAAACAGGCTAGAATAGACTCAAGTCCTTCGGCTGTGTTAGGAGACATGCGCGTGTCTGAACCCCAAGACCCTAAGAAAGTAAATCAAACGCAAGCTCTCGATGGAGCACGTAGCACACAGCCGATGGAACAACGCACGCCCACGCCCGGCACAACCCGCCTGACGCCCGATGCGTGGAAGCTGCGCTTTCGCATTGGCGATCAAACCGTGTCTGTTCCGGTGCGCGAACGGATCATTGTGGGGCGGCGTCTTGAAGACGAAAAAACCATTGACTTCGATCTCTCGCCGTATGGAGCGTATACTTTTGGCGTCTCGCGGCAGCACGCCATTATCACGCTGCATGAGGGCTTTTTGTATCTGGAAGACAACAACAGCACCAATGGCACACGCATCAATGGCTTTCAACTGACACCTAAACAGAAGTACCGCCTGCGCGATGGCGATGAGGTGGAGTTTGCTCGTTTGCGGACGAGTATTCGCTTCGAGTTTTCCTCGTAAGTTTCGTCGATAGGAAAGCATAACATTTTGAAGAGCGCACACAGGGGCGCTCTTTTGCGTTTCCCCTCACCCCCAACCCCTTTTCAGGGGTTGGTTTTTTTCACAACCGATGCAACACACATCAAATATTCCATTCAATGGTAGGGGCGCAGCACGCTGCGCCCCATATGCAGCAACTTAAGCAAATCACCTGTCGTCAGCCTCGTTTTTGCCCTGTCGTCAGGGGTTGAAAACCCCTGCCTTGCCTTTTGCGGGACTGAAAGTCCCGCTCAAACCATCTTTTGGGGCGTGTTTCGGCGGGGTTTTCAACCCCGCAACACGAGAGACA
>DAOTUR010000581.1:0-7428 GCA_034436915.1 Anaerolineae bacterium | reverse complement strand
CTGCATGTCGATTTCGCAGGCACAGCGGCGCAGGTCGTGGGCAATGTCAACGCCGTGAGCGCAATTGTGCAATCCGCAGTGGGCTATTGTATACGTCTGCTGGCCGATGAAGATTTGCCGATGAATCACGGCTGCTTTTTGCCGATTTCCATCAGCATTCCCCCACATTCTCTGCTCAACCCTGATTTTCCCGCAGCGGTGGCAGTGGGTAATACTGAGACGGGCCAGCGCCTCGTCGATGTGGTGTTGGGGGCGTTGGCGCAGGCACTGCCACAGCGCATCCCCGCCGCCAGCCAGGGCACGATGAACAATATCACAGTGGGCGGCACACATCGCGGACAGTCGTTTGTCTACTACGAGACGATTGGCGGCGGGCATGGCGGCAGCCCTTACGGTGACGGCCTCAGCGGGCGGCATAGCCACATGACCAACACGCGCAACACGCCGATTGAAGCGCTGGAGATGACCATGCCGCTGCGCGTGTGGCGCTACCATCTGCGCGAGGGCAGCGGCGGCACAGGCCAGCATCCGGGCGGGGAGGGCCTTGTGCGCGAATATGAATTCCTGGGGCCAGCCACCGTCACGCTCAATACGGAGCGGCGGCGCTTGGCTCCTTCCGGCGTGCAGGGCGGCGGTGCGGGCGCGGTGGGGCGCAATGTGCATATTCATGACGGATGGGAGAGCGAACTGGTCGCCAAATGCACGTTTACGGTGCAGGCCGGGGATCGTGTCCGCATCGAGACGCCGGGTGGCGGCGGCTGGGGCGCATCGTAATCGGGATAATATCGTCAAAAACTTATAAAAATAGCGGTTTAGAGCATGGTATTAAGGCATTTTCCAGACAATTTCGGGAACAATTTCGTCCCTTCGCCCCTTATAATGACAGACATCCAGAGTATTCATCAAGCGAGGTATTTTATGACGCTCTCCATCCGTGACAGTATTCAACGTTCCATCAGCCGCTCGAATCGCAATATTACGCTTCTGTCCATCCTTGCGATTTTGATTGGAGCAGGGGCATTTATTGGAGCAGGCGGGAAGACATATAATCTCCCTGACTCTGATCTCTCATTCATCCCCACCTCGGCGTATATCTTCCGCCATTTTGGGGAGGTACAGGTTCTGACACAGGCGCAGGTCATCGCTCTGACCGCTGATCAAGTGCCACTCTACAACGTGGAAGTTGAGGGGACGGCGCTGCAAGACAGCGGCTACACAGAATACAGCACGAAAAATAACGTTAAGACCACGACGGATGCCTATTTTGGCTATCTCGTCCTGGGTGCGAACGAAAGTGATTTCAAAGTCCTAGTCACCCGTCATCCTTCTGTCATTGATGAGAAGATAGTCAAGTACAAGGGATCGATTGTTAAACCTGTGAGCATCAGCAAAGAGGTTATGGAGGATATTCTCAAAGATGATCCCACCTCTAAAGATGTCATGCTGCCCTTTGTCTTAGATACGGCGGAGGATGCGATTCCCTGGTACATGGGCTTGGCGGCTGAGGCCGTGCTGGTGCTGGGCGGGCTGGCCGGGCTTGCAACGGTAATGGGGCGGCGCAATCCTGAGAAGCATCCGATCATGAAACGCCTGGGACGCTTTGGCGACACCGAAAGCACCATGAGTCAGATTGACAGCGAGATGATGTCCGGCGATGTGACCACTGTCGATAAGCTGCAATTTACGCGCAGCTGGATCATCTTCAAATCGGGCAATGATATGTATTTTGCGCGTATTGCCGATGTGGTGTGGGCCTATCAACATGTGACGCAGACACGCTACGGCAAGAACTATGCCGCCTATATCTGGGATCGCAGCGGAGCCATGCTCAACGTCCCCGCCAAAGAGAAAAAGGTCAATGAGATGCTGACGGCAGTGCTTCAGCGTGCGCCCTGGGCGATTGCGGGCTACAACAAAGATGTTGAAAAATCATGGAAGAATGATCGCACGGGTTTCATCCGCACCGTCGATGACCGCCTGAAACAGATGAACACGCGGCAGTAACAGGGTCGTATAACGTGGTCAGAATTTTTTCACCCTCCATAGGGTCGTAACGGCTCACAGTAGGGGCGCGATGCATCGTGCCCTCGTCAAATCTCCTACAAATCAATCAGGGCGCGATGTATCGCGCCCCTACGCCCTCGCCTCACCGATCATGAGACATATTGATGGCAATTCGTAGGGACAAAGGCCCGCCTTGTCCGCCCAAAATAGATGTTTTGCTTTCCGCCCTGAAATATTTTGATGTCCTTTACAGGCCCGATTTCCCGCTTTGGTCGTAAACCGATATAATAGAAGTGACACGTTGTGCGGCGGGAAGGTCTCATTATTATGGATGTTGGATCGGTCATCAAAGATCAATATAAGGTGATCGAACATATCGGGCGCGGTGGCATGGCCGATGTGTGGTCAGCCCGTGATATGCGCTTGCGCCGTCTGGTGGCGATCAAGACGATTGCCAAAGGTCTTTCGGCGGATGTCGACCCGGTGGCGCTGTTTGAAAAAGAAGCCCAGACCATCGCCGCGATGGAACACCCGCACATTCTGCCCATCTACGATTTTGGTGAATTTGAGGGCAGCCTGTATATCGTCATGCGCTTTGTGACGGGCGGCTCACTGGAAAATATGCTGCGGGCCGGCCCGATGGATGTGCAGGATGTCCTGAAAATGGGCGATGCGATTGCCCGCGCTCTCGATTACGCGCACGAAAATAACATCATCCATCTTGATCTCAAACCGCCGAATATTCTGCTCGGCACGCAGCAAACGCCGTATCTGGCCGATTTTGGGCTGGCGACAGTGCTCGACGTGGAAGGCCGCGCCCGCAACCCCGGTTCCGGCACGCTGCTGTATATGGCCCCGGAACAAATTGTGGCCGAAGTCATCGATCATCGCGCCGATATTTATGCCTTTTCCATCATGCTGTTTCACATGCTCACGGGCCGCCTGCCCTTCGATGGCACGGCTCCGCTGGCGCTGATGCAGCTTCAAACCGGGCGCACCATCCCCGATATCACCAATTTTGTGCATTCGCTGCCCCAAGGCGTGAATGATCTGCTGCGCTATGGCACGGCGCAAAATCTGGTAGATCGTCCGCGCACGATTGGGGAACTCATGGAGAACTTCCATGCGTTGATCTCGCCTGTATCCACGCTGGAATTTGGCGTGATGACGATGGGCCTGGATGAACTGGGGCCGGGCATCAGCCTGCGGACGCAGCAGTTTGTCGATGAGGGGCAGCTTGAAATCCTTGAGGCTGTCGATGTCTACAGTCGGGCGCGGCAGCAGTGGGCAGGCGGGCAGGGCCGCTTTACATTAGGCATGTCGCCGTTTTTGATGGCGTCTGGTTATTACCAGGATGCCATCCGCTACGACTTGCAGATTGACGAGTCGGGCTATGAAATGCTGCTGCGCGGGGCGCTGGAGTATGACACCGATATCGATTACTGGTGGAGCAAGCTCGATGACAACAGCCGCCGCGAAGTCTGCCTGCATACGCTGCGAAGCCTGAACATTCCGGCGCGTATTCGGGCGCTGGATCGGCTGGAGACGCTGCGTGATGACTCGATCAATCCGGCCATCCCGCGTTTGATCGGGCAGGCGCTGGAAATTGAGCGCAATGAAGAGGTGCAGATTGCGGCGCTGCGCGTGCTGCGGACACGGATGCGGATGATGCCGCCGCGTATGAATGTGAAGGCCAAAGACGAGTCGAGCCTGTGGCAGCAGTCCATGACGCGCCTGGGCGTGCAAATTCTGGCGACGGCGGATTGGCCGGAATCGGTCTACACGCCTGAGATTGACACGCTCATCGCAAAAAAGGCCCTCGATCCCGAATCGCCACGCGTGGCCGAATATGCCGCCCGCACGATTGGGCAGATTCGCTCGCTGGCTGCGATCCAGCATATTGCCGATGCTCAACTTGACGGAGAGCGTGGGGCGCTGCAAGCCCTGGCCTTCATCCGCGATGAGGCCCCGGCGCTGCCCCATGTGGTCTCGCGCCAGGGTCGCCTCTATGCCTGGATCACCAACACAGTGCGCCGCCTGACGGATCGCCCATTGGAAGGCATTTTGCGCTTTGTGCTGGTGCTGCTGGGCGGCTGGATCGGCATGGGCGAACTCGTCTATACGACCTATCGCAGTCAGGCGCTGTTTGCGCCGCAGCGCTGGGGCAATACGCTGGCGATTGGGCTGGTCTTTGGGCTGTTTCTGGCCTTCACTGTCCTGCTGGCCGATGAATTTTCGCGCCGATTAGAGCGCTTCTGGCAGGGCTGGCTGCGTCTGCTGCTGTTTGGCGCGTTGGGCTATCTCATGGGCACGATTACATGGGGGGCGTTTACGTGGATGTTCTTTAACTACACCCCGTCCTGGGACATTATGCGTCTGACAGGCGCTGGACTTGCGATGGGCTTGGTGCTGGCGGCGCTGCTGCAACTGCGCGGTCTGCCTGCGGTCATCTTTACGACGCTGAGTGCCTATCTGCCGATGTATGCGCTGTTTCGCAATTACTATTTTGGCGATTATACCTCGGTCACACCCGCGATCCCGTTGGGGCTGGTGTGGGGCGGCGTGATTGGCTGGCTCGTTCGGCGGCGCGTGGCTGAAGCCTCGTATGGTGCGAACTCGGCAGCGCGGCCAGCGGGCACAGGCTGGCGCGGCAAGCCTCATGCTGTGATGGATATCCCGCAGTGGCCGGAATGGGCGCGGATTCTGCTGGCGGGGGCTGGTGGCGTCTTGTTTGGCGCGGTGGCCTGGGTCTTTATCGTTCGCACCTATGAAAGCTTTCCGCTGGGCGGCAGTTCGCTCACCTGGGATGGCGTGATGGTGCTGTTCGTGGTCAGTATGCTCATTGGCATTCTGATGAGTTATGCTACCAAACGCGGGCCGCGCATCGCATTTTTCTTGATGGGGATCGCCGTCCTGCTGACGATGGAGTTTGTCGCTGGACGCTACTTCTACGGGACGCCGTTCCAGGCGTTGAATCGGCTGGGCTGGAATGCACCATTGTATCATACGACGGCTTTTGCGCCGACGCCCGATGTGCCGATCATCTATTTTGATCGGCCAAAAATCACGAATAACAACAATATGATGTTGGCAACAGCGCTGCCAATGGTGCTGTCATTTGCGCTTGGCGCATACGCCCTGATGCTGTGGCGCGATACATGGCACTACGTCGGTGCGCCTCGTGCCTCGTATGAGCGCGGCGGTTGGCTGACAGGCGTGTTGATCTACAGCCTCATCACAACCGCGTTCATCGGCATCTTCGCGCTGTTTTCGCTTCATGTCGATCTGCGATGGGGGCTGGCATGGAGTCTATGGGGCTTCACGACGTGGTTGTGTCTGGTGGCGGCATGGCGCTGGGCACGATGGGGCGCGTGGGGCGCTGTGCTGTCCGTCGGGCTGCTGATGGTGGGGGGCTTTGCCGCTGATCTGTTTGAGAGCAATCTGGCAGCACGCACTGGCCTGACCCCGCCGCTGGAACAGGTCTTGAGAGTCGTGCTGCATCCCGGCCCGCAAACGACGCTGTTGGAGATCATCAGTACGGCCCCGGTGCTGTGGATGGTGTGGGGCTTTGGGATGCTGCTGGCACTTCGCAGCGCGGGCCAGCGCAAAATCTGGGGCTATGTGGTCAGCGTTGGGCTGGCGCTGATCTTTGCCCTCGCTCTTCTGATCGCACAGATGCCTGATTCGGCAGAGGCGGTGGCGGCAGCGCCCACTCTAAGCATTCAGGTGAATTTCTTCTGGCTCCTGTGGGCCTTAGCGCTCGTGGCGACGCTCTCCGGTGTGTTGTATCGCCAACTGTGGAGCGGGATTGCGCTCGTTGGCCTCATCGTCGGATGGTTTGTGATCGTCCTGTTCGGTGGCATTGCGGGCAGCTATGCGGTGCTGGCTGCGACCCATGCCGCACTCGTGTTATATGCCTTGCGGCCCGAATGGGCCAAAATGGAGCCGAATCGCTTCCATTGGCCCTGGGTCAGCGGTGAGCCGACGGATGGCACACTGCGGCTGGCGGCTGTCCCGCTCTCAGCGGCCAGCGTGCCGACTGCAAAATCATCGCGTGAAGGGGTACAGCCCTCTGGCCCGACATTGCTGCGTGAGACGCCGATGCTGACCACACAGCCCGTTACGCCCACACGCCTTCAAGGAATATCCGAGGTCTCGAATGTTGTGCCGAATATCAACACCATGTCTGTCATGCCCGTGCTGACGGATATCGTCGTTGATGAAGAAGCGGCTGAGGCGGACGCCCGCGCCAATCTCAATACCGAGCCTCTCAATATGAACACGGAGGCCACACCGCCCATCACACCGGATTTGCATACGGCGCTCGACCCCAACAGCAATCTCAGCGGGTCGAAGCCAGCCAGGGAATTCCCGCGTCTGCGCCTGGGCCAAACCGGGCCGCTCACACAGCCAAAGCCACCCCTTGTGCCACGTATTCGTCTGGATACCGCCGCGCTGGATCGCAGTCGCATGGCAGAGACGAGGCCGCCTGTGGTTGTGCCGCCCGACAAAGGCCGTGATGAGACACCAACGGTTGAGGCATCGGATGTGCAGATTCCGCACACCGAGGCTGGCCCGATGACGGTTAAGCCGCCGCTCGGTGAGGATACGCCCACTGTCGAAACGTTTGATCTGCACAATGCTCAGACACAGGCCGTGCCTCCAGATTTAAAGCCTGTCAATCCGCCAGCGGACGACGCAGGCCCGACGCCCAGGATTAAAATTGGGACGGGCAAACTGCCGCCGCTGCCGGATGACGCACCGCCGAGCGATTCAGGCCCGACGATGGCGAAGATCAAATTAGGGGACTCGTCTTCTTCTGAGTCCGGCCCGACCATGCCGAAGATCAAATTGGGCGGCGGCAAGTCGGCGCATCCGTCCCTTCCGGGACAACCGTCAACAACAGGAGGCCTCACTGTGCCCGGTATCAAGATCAATCTCAGTAGTTTAGGGCCGAGCAAGCTGCCGCCCGCCCCGACAGGGCTGCCCAAGATCAAGCTGGATGGCGGCAGCAGCACCCCGCCCGCACCACCGCCTACTATGCCTGTGCCGCCCGACCTCAAGGCCTCGTTGCAGAAACCGTCGGATGATATCGAGGATGCAGATTTTGAGGAACTGCCACCGGACGAGGAATAATATTGACCCCTCACCTCCCAACCTCCTCTCCCACAAGGGGCGAGGAGGAGCAGGGCTGTGTGATTCGCTGCATCGCATTTTCATTTGAGGTGAGATTGACGTAAGGGCGCAGCACGCTGCGCCCCATATGCAGCAACTTAAGCAAATCGAACCTGCTCGATCTCTCTTATGCCCTGTCGTCAGGGGTTGAAAACCCCTGCCTTGCCTTTTGCGGGACTGAAAGTCCCGCTCAAACCATCTTTTGGGGCGTGTTTCGGCGGGGTTTTCAACCCCGCAACACGAGAGACA
>DAOTUR010000580.1:0-2503 GCA_034436915.1 Anaerolineae bacterium | reverse complement strand
GCGCATTGTCTGATCGAATTGTGTCAAAGTGTAGCCATCACGAGATCGTTTGGCAAGTTTTACGCCTTATATCCCCCTGCCTGAAGGCAGGGGCTTTACGGCGCTTTTCTGGTAAAGCTACCCCACCCCATCCCCTCCCCGCTTCGCAAGGAGGGGCAATCTTTTTGTCGGGGAAACAGGATGGAAAATTTTCGATCTGAGCGAATTGGGCGTTTTTGTCGGAGCATACCTTTATCCTCTAATCAGCGCCATCGCCCAGAATCCCAAATTGCGTTTATCATAAAGACATATATTCATCTGATACAAACGAGTCTGTATGGCGACCTCCCCTCACGACGAGCAAGACGGCCCCACCATGTATCGCATTTTGCAGCGGCTTCTGCGCTTCAGCCGCGCCAGCGTGCCCGCGATGATGTCGCGCCGCCCGATTGGAACCTTTGCCCTGCAAGCCGACGCACCGCCGCAGGAGGCGGTGAATTTTCGCTTCGTCATGGTCTATCCACAGAATCCGTTTGAGGGCGATGTGGATGTACGCCGCATGTACACCAGCGATATTCAGCCGGGCCTGATCAATGGGCGCTTTCGCGTGCAGGACAGTCGCGGTATTGATGTACAGCCCGACGAAGACGGCCAATATCTCTATCCCGAAGGCTCGCCCGAATTTGACAGCCTGAACGCCTTCTACTATGCCACCTTTACGCTGCGGATGTTCGAGCGCTATGCGGGCCGCGAGATCAGGTGGGCCTCGCAAGTGCCGCGCCTGACGATTGATCCGCACATTGGAGATCGCGCCAATGCCTTCTACAACGAGCAGGAGGGCGTGCTTGGTTTTCACACCTATCAGACCCGAGAAGGCACCGTTCACAGCACCGCCCAGAGTTCCGATATCGTCAGCCACGAGACGGCCCATGCTGTGCTGGATGGCCTGCGCGATCTGTACAATGAGTCGTTCGGCTTGGGCTGCCGCGCCTTCCATGAGAGCTTTGGCGATCTCTCGGCGGTGCTGGTGGCGCTGCACGATGATTCGCTGATCCAATATCTGATCAAGGTGACTCAGGGCAATCTTCGCACCTCCAGCGTCCTGTCTGAGGTGGCCGAGCAGATGATCGCCGAACTCCGCAACAGTCCCGATCATGAACTGGTGAAATCGCTGTATCTGCGGAATGCCTTCAACAGCCTCAAGGCGCTCCCGTTCGATCAGCTTCAATACATGCCGAGCGATCCCGAATTTATGCTGGGGCGGCAGGAGCACAATTACTCGCGCCTGTTCACCGGGGCCATGTACGATGTTTTGATCCAGGTGTATGAGATTTTCAGTGCGCGTTATCCGCGTCTGATCGCGCTGTACCGCGCCCGTGATACGATTGGCCGCCTGCTCGTGACCGCGATTGAGTTGGGGCCAGTGGGTGAACTCGATTTCAGCGATATGGCCCGCGCCTTGCTCACCTCAGACACGATTCTGTATAACGGGCGCTATCGGGCGATTTTGCAGAGCGTCTTTGCCGAGCGCCTGATCCTCTCGCAGGAGGCGAACGCTGCTCATCTCAAAGCGTTGGGCGAACTGCCCGCGCTGACGCTGCCCAAAGCCCTCAACAATTCGCAGGCGGCGATGCTGTTCCTGGAGCAGGAGGTGCTGCCCGCCCTCAAGCTGCCCATCGATCCTGAGACGATCCTGCCGATGCAGGCGTATCGCAACACACGCGGTCATCTGTATCTGACGTATTTTCAGCCCAAACAAATCACCTTGCAGGGGCCGGAGTATAAGCAGTACGATGGGCTGACGGTGGATATTTTTGGCGGGCTGACGCTGACGTTTGATCGGGAGGATCGGCTGCGGAGCGCGGTCTATCGGCCTGTGACGGAGGAGGATTTTCGTCAGATTCGCGTGTTGGTCACGGATATGGTGAATGCGGATCGTCTGACCGTGCAGCTTCATCCCGTCGATTCTGTGCCGACGCCCAATCCACGCGGCCTCGTCATCCCGGAGGCGGGTGGTGCGGATCGCTTGGTCAAATATCCGGTCATCTTTGACAGCCTGAAGGAACAAATGCAGGGCTTCCGCCAGTTTTTGTCGCGCTGGAATTCTGCCGATCAAACAGCGCGTCCGCCCGATGTCACCGCTGAGGAAGACGAATAGAATGCAGCGCGTTTTTGGGCGCAGCGTGCTGCCCCCTCCAATCTTCGCAATTAAGGAGTGTCTATGTCACACCCCCCGCGTTCCTCTCGTTCGCGTCCGGCCAGCGGCCTGCGAATCAGCCGCCGCCAGATGTTGTTTGGTCTGGGCGGGATGGCCGCCGCAGGTGCGTGCATGGTGAGCGGCGTCGGTGGTGCGCTGGTGCTGGCAGCACTCAGTCGTTCAGGTGGCGCGATTCTGCCGACCCAGGCGAGTCTGCCCACGTCTGCGCCTGCTGTGGCCTCGCCCACTGTGCCGCTGCCTGTGCCGCCGCCCATCATTTCGCGTGAGGCATGGGGCGGGCTGCCCACCAATCACGCGGCAGAGACC
>DAOTUR010000579.1:0-2835 GCA_034436915.1 Anaerolineae bacterium | reverse complement strand
GTGGAGCACACCCGCCAGCTATGGTCGTTCCGTGATCATTGTTGCGCCGTACTATCAACCGGGTGCTGGAACGCCGGGCGCGACGCGGGTGGCCTATGTCAATCTGGCAACGCTGACGCGCACCCCAACCGCGACGTTCACGCCGACCCTGACGCCGACCCTGACACCCACAGCGACACCAAGCCCGACGCTGACCTGGACGCCGACAGCGACCCCAACAGCCACCGCGACGGGGACACCAACACCGCCACGCATCACGATTTTCTTTGGGGGTAGTGTAGCTGGGTTTCCTCTAATCAATGGTCCTTCCCCCGAATGTCAAACCCCCATCTGGGTGGATGCGAGCCATCCAAACTTGCCTGAACCTGATAAAATCGTTCCTTACATAGGTGCAGTTCTAAACCAGGATGGTGAGGTCATTAGTGGTGGTAAAATGGGGCAAGTCAATGAGGCATTCGCCTATCTGGTGGATAACAATATTCAAAATCCTGACATCCTGTTGATCGGTTATAGTGCGGGTGCAGATGCCGCTCTGCTGTTCGCCGATGAATATCCTGCCTCACCCGTTAGTAACCGTATCAGGGGACGTGTTGTTGCCGTTGTCATGTTAGGGGGTACTCTGAGCGGATATTCCGAGTTTCGGGGAACGGGAATCCAAGCTGATACCCCAGATCTATCTGATCCAGCAAATTTATATGATGATGTCGTCACTGAGGCTTTGAACGGTAGTATACCTATTTTGGCATTCGATGACTCTAATGCACAGTGGAGTAATCTTTGGGGAAATATTCTGACTCAACAAGCCTCAAACCCCAATATCCCGCTGTTGACGTACACACCAGCTTCTAATGCTCATTTTGAGGAATCATCACTTGATGCCGTAGTGCAATGTAATTCTCAGCAAGGTCCGCCGCCACCTTCTAACTCAGGTACTGAGAGTGGCACAAACGTCAACGAGAATGTCCGAACTGCCGTGATTACGTGGTTGCTGGGACGCGGCATTAATCCTGCTGGCTACTAAATTTCCGCTTGGAAATTGACCATGACGGACAACTCAAGCGAGAAAAACAGCTTGTCTTGGATGAAGTCAACAATGAAAGACAGCATGCTGATAGATCGCTGTGCTGTATCTTGGACACGTATTCTGGAAAGGAAACCCGGTATGTTGAACCGCTTCTATGAGAAGTGTCGCCTACTGCCCCTCTTGTTGTGGATGGCGGGGTTGATTGTGATCTTTGTTTATGGGGTGGTTGCTGCACCCGTCGCAGCCCAGGACAGCCTTGGGTCCTTCCCCGATGCTGTTTGCCTGAATACCTTCGAGGCGTTCTCATATGGAGATAGTGAGAAAAGAAGTCCAGTCCCCTTCGCCTATCCGACTCCCGCGTGGACGCTGCATACGTCCGTGCCGCTCGATCTCATTCCCAACCTGCCGGTGCTGGAAGCGAGCCAGCGCCGAATTTCTGCAACGGTCGTTGCCAGCCGCCGCTATAACAACCAGCATGAACTATGGGTGGCAGGGTCAGTCAGAGCCCCCAACTTTAGGCAGTCGTTTCTTGCCATTTATCAACCCGAGGTGAATATGTGGAACTTCATTCCCGAAGCGGAGAGCGACCCAAACCTGCTTCGCCAGCGGTTCTTCGTCACTCCGGATGGAACGGTGTGGGTCTCCCATCAATGGTCGGATCAGGCACTGCCCGCCATGAAATCCGTTCCGATTTTGAGCCGCTTTAACGATGTCACACGCCAGTTTGAACTGGTTGAGACCGCCCCGCAGGTGCCGATCATGGATCGCAGTCTTGTTCCGGGCGTCAACCTTCGCCCCGAGATTGTGCTGGATGAAGCGGGCATCTTCTGGGTCTTTAACATCAACTCCAGCGTTTACCGTTTCGACCCAGTGGCCGGGGTAAGCGAGCAGCGGCTTGATTTAACCACTTTTACTCCAAAAGGTGTGTGGGATGCTGCAGTGGCCCCCGACGGCACGATTTACTTCGGCGCATACAACCCTTATGGACTTTTTGACTTATCTGACGATGCGGTTTTCCAGTATCAGCCCCTGACCAATGAAGTCATCTCTGTGACGCTGCCCCAGGAGCGCTGGCCGGGCTATACAGGACTCTATGTGGACAACCGTAATTGGTTGTGGTTGTCCACGGTGGGCTACCGGGACGACGCGGGTGAGTGGCATCTGCTTCACACCAACGTTGAAGAGTATTTTGAAGGCCCTTTCCAAACAGAAATTGCTGCTGAAATTACGACTGAGACCTCTGATGGACGTCTGTGGACGACGAAATTCGAAGGATCAACAGGGTGGTTGAATCCCATGACAGGAACAGGGTGTGTAATTATTAGCGACTCGCGCCCAATTTTCGAGGATATTGAGGGTTATGTGTGGGTCGGGTATGGCACGCAAGGGGCGTTGTATCGCTACGATGCCACCCCCTAACCGTCATTCTGCATAAGGCGCATATGGCGGCCCTGCAAGTGGACACACGTATCCCGCCCGCCTGCGCCGCAGATCTCATCGCCGTGACGGAGGCACTGCACGCGGATGCCGGGCGCGAGTAGGCACACAGGCAACCGATGCGTCGATTTGCCCGGTGGGGCCCTGCAAGTGGACACGCAATCTCATCGCGGTGGCAGAGGCACTGCAGGCCGAACAAGAAAGCCGCTAATTTCCTTCTTCACACACGATCTCACAGAACGCACCTTCGGGTGCGTTTTGCGTTGATAGACTGTTATGTCGGAGCGTGATTGAATCCTGTTCAACCTCTTATGAAGTGTTGTCACTCCGACAGCGGACAGTAAAAAAGCGTAACTACTCAGGCTGGTTTTTAT
>DAOTUR010000578.1:0-6135 GCA_034436915.1 Anaerolineae bacterium | reverse complement strand
GCCGTATATGTCGCCGGAGCAGTGCGAGGCGCTAGATGTCGATCTGCGCTCGGATATTTACGCCTTCGGCATCGTTGTGTATGAAATGATCACCGGGCGGCATCCGTTCAAAAATCGCGCCAACTCGTGGAAAGAAGCCCATCTCAAAGAGATTCCTGAGTTTGAGCGGGCGGCGAAGGCCAAACTCCCGGCCGCGCTGCGGGCGCTGGTGCTGCAATGCATGGCGAAAAAGCCCGAAGATCGCCCGCAGACATGGCAGGCGGTGGTGGAAACGCTGTCGGGCATTTATCGCAAAGAGGTGGGCGAACTGCCTGTGCTGGATAATGATGGGACGGCGCTGCAAGCCCGCGAACTCATGGACAAGGGCTATTCGCTGACGGAGTTAGGCCGCCTGGAAGAGGCACTCGAAGCCTATGACCGCGCCATCAATTTGCAACCGGATTATGCCTGGGCCTGGGCACGCCGCGCCCGCACGCTGCGCCTGCTGGAACGCTATGAGGAGGCGCTGGCCTGTTATGATCGCGCCCTCTCGCTCGACCCGAATTATGCCTGGGCGTATAACGGCAAGGGCATCATCCTGGATCGCTTGCAACGGCCAGAGGACGCCCTCGTCTGCTTCACAAAAGCGACAGAGTTCAACCCGCGTGATGTGTGGTACTGGTACAATCGCGGCGACCTGCTCGACAAATTGGGGCGGCGGCGCGATGCAATGGATGCCTTACAGCGCGGCCTGTCGATTGATGCCCGCCACCCCAACAGCCATGCCCGCCTCGGCCAGATCTATCGCAATGAAAAGCAGTACGACGCCGCCATTCAAGCGTATGAGCAGGCGATTCGGCTGCTGCCCGAATATGCCTGGGCGCACAACGGCTGCGGGCTGGCGCTCAAAGCGTTGGGCCGCCTGAACGAGGCAATCCTCAGCTTCCGCCGCGCCACGCGCTATCAACCGGAGATCGTCTGGCACTGGTACAACCTCGCTGAGACGCTCATCATGACCGGGCGCTATACCGAAGCTCTGCCCCCTGCCCGCGAAGCCACGCGCATGGATCCGCTGCACGCGCCCTCCTGGGGCAAGCTGGGTCAGGTGCTGCGCTATCTCAAGCGCTACGAGGAGGCGCTCGATGCCTATGAGCGGGCCGTTGAACTCGATGAGACATTTGATTGGGCGCTCAATGGCAAGGGCATCATCCTGGAACAGTTGGAGCGCTACGAAGAGGCGCTGGAATGCTATCGTCAGGCCACGCTGCTGGACATGGATCGGGACTGGTATTACTACAATCAGGCCAATGTGCTGATGCTGCTGGGCCGCTTCAATGAGGCGCTGCCGCTGCTGGAACATGCCATCTCGATCAATACCGATTATGCCCGCAGCCATGCCCTGCGCGGCAGCATCCTGCGCCAGATGGGACGCCTGGGCGAATCGCTCGAAGCCTTGCAACGAGCCACGCGCCTTGATCCGGGCTATGCCTGGGCGTGGAATGAACTCGGCCTCACGTATGAGATCATGCATCGCTATGACGACGCGCTGCAAGCTTATGTCAACGTGGCACGGCATGAGCCGGACAAGGCCAATCCCTATTACAAGCAGGCCGATGTGCTGGTGCTGCTCAATCGCTACGACGATGCACTGGCGGCGATTGAGCGGGCCTTGCGGATCAATGCTCGCAGTGCCAATTTCTACGCCAAACATGGGCAGGTGCTGCGCCGCCTCAATCGGATGGGGGAGGCCCTCATCAGCTATGGTCAGGCGGTAGAGATCGATCCACAGTATGCCTGGGCCTGGAGCGGGCGCGGCCTCGTCCTGAGCGATATGGGACGGGGCGCAGAAGCACTCATTAATTTCAAGCAGGCGATTGATCTCAGCCCCAAGGATATCTGGTACTGGTACAACTACGCTGAAGAACTGCTGCGCCAGGGACAGGCCGAAAATGCGATTGAAGCCCTGGATGAAGCCCTGCGCTTGAATCCGCATCATGCCGAAAGTTGGGGCAAATGCGCGCAGGCCCTCCAGCAGATGGGCCGCCTGGATGAAGCGCTGGCGGCCTTCAACAAGGCGGTTGAATATCAGCCGCTGTATGCCTGGGCGTGGAATGCGCGGGCGCTGACGCTGCGCTTACTCGGCCAGTTGGAAGAGGCGCTGACCAGCTATGAGCGGGCGCTTGAGATTGACCCACAGAGCGCCTGGAATCATCTCAATACGCTGGCGCTGCTGCTGGATATGGGCCGCCTGGAAGAGGCGCTGCGCGTGGCCGAGACCGCGATCCAGATTGCGCCAAACAATGCCACCGTCTGGGCGCGGCGCGGCCAGGTCTTGCGCCGCCTGAAGCAGCACGACGCCGCCGTTGAAAGTTATGATCGCGCCCTGAAAATCGATGCCAATTATGCCTGGTGCTGGAATGGCAAAGGCATGTCGCTGATGGAGATTCATCACCTTGACGAGGCGCTGGCCTGCTTCCGTCAGGCGGTGCGCTTTGATGAGCGCGATGCGTGGTTCTGGCACAACCTGGGCGATGTGCTGACGCGCCTCAACCAGTTTGATGAGGCTGAGAGCGCCCTGAGCCGCGCCCTGGAACTCGATCATTATCTGGAAGCGGCCCGCACAAAGCTGACGATGGTGCGGGATCGCCTCAAGCGGCGCAAAAATCCGCCGCGCCCCAAGATGCCGCCCACAGGCCCCACAACGGCTGATGCGCGGGCGGTGCGTCCACCGGAAGACAATTCCACATATCCCAATACAGGCCACAGCACCGCCGCCGCCGCACCCGTGTCGGAACCTGAAGGCAGTGACGACAAAAAAGACGATTAAAATAGAGGCACAAATACCTCTCACCACCCGACTATCCTCGCCTACAGTGAGCGAATAAGGGCGTGCGGTAAAAACCCCTCTCGCCCTTGGGAGAGGGGTTGGGGTGAGGGTGAAGACGAATCGCTGTCCTGTATGAGAAGGAGTACAAATATGCCCTCCAAGCGTCGTGGTGAAATTTCGGTTACCTTTATGAGTGGGCCGCTCGATGGCAAAACGCTCTCGTTTGAGCAGCCGGAGCCGGGCAAGCAGCGTATCATCAGCATTGGGCGGCGCGATGGCTGCGATGTCATGCTCAAATTTGACAATCAGGTGTCGCGTTTGCATCTGCGATTGGGCTGTCAGGCGCGGGCCGTGACCGCCACCGATTCTGTCGCAAATCCGGCCTTTTTGAGTTTCTGGTTGGAGGATGGTGGCAGCCGCAATGGGACATTCGTCGAGAAGGATTCCAATCCTGCTGAATCGCGCATGACGCTGCGTCCTGGCACGCTGTTCCGCGTCGGGCGCACATGGCTGCGCCTGGATGTACCGCTGTCTTATTGACTCACCCTCACCCCAACCCCTCTCCCATTTCGTGGTAGAGGGGCAGCACCTGAAATTTTCTTTCAAAAAAGGATTTTTTATGCCTCATGCCACCTCCTTCCTCAAAACCGCTGACGGTCTGACGCTCTTCACCCAATCCTGGGTGCCACAGGGCAAGCCGCGTGCCATCGTGGTCATCGTGCATGGCTACGGCGAACACAGCACGCGCTATACCCATGTCGCGGAGTCGCTGGTCAAATCAAATTACGCCGTGTACAGCATCGATCATCGCGGGCATGGCAAGAGTGAGGGCCTGCAAGCCTATTTCACATCGGTGCAGGAGGCCGTGACTGATCTCCGCGCCTATTTTGAGACGATCCAGAAGCAGCATCCCGGCCAGAAAATCTTCCTCTACGGCCACAGCATGGGATCGCTCATCGCTATCGCCTTTACGCTGCAATATCAAAACGATATCACAGGCCTGATCGTCACAGGCACAGCCCTCACAGGCGATGAAACTGTGCCCGCGCCGCTGATTGCGGTGGGCCAATTCTTGCAGCGCTTCATCCCGCGTGTGCCGCTGCTGCCGGGGCTGCCCTCCAGCGAACTCGCCAGCGATCCCGATGTTGCCAAAATCTATGACAGTGATCCGCTGGTGTATCGCGGCGCGTGGCGCATTGGCATGGGCATTGGCTTGATTGTGGAGGGGCGCAAGCTGCAATCAAAACTGTTCGATCTCAAGCTGCCCCTGCTCATCATGCATGGTGAAGCGGATAAGATCACGCCGATCTCAGGCGGGTATCTGGTGCGGGATCGGGCTGGCTCGATTGATAAGACCTTCAAATCGTATCCGGGGATGCGCCACGAGATTCACAATGATCGCAGCAGCGTTGATGTGATTGATACGATTGTTCAGTGGTTGGATGCGCGGTCATAAACGGGGAGATATATAGGGCCGCACCATAATGATCGTGAGGGGTATTTATGGCGGTTTGTAGGGACAAGGCCCGCCTTGTCCGAAGGTGTGGACACGGCCGGCCGTGTCCCTACGACTACAATGATTTCGGCAAATTGTTTCTCAATCCAGCGGCAGAATCACCTCAAACGTCGTGCCTTCATTGGGGATGCTGCGAACCTCGATGCTGCCGCCATGCTGCTCCACAATGCCTTTGGCGATGGACAGCCCCAATCCCGTCCCCTCAATTTTGCGATTGGCATTGGTCGGAGCGCGATAGAACAGCTCAAACAAGCGCGTCTGCACCTCCAGCGGGATACCCACGCCATCATCAATGATCGACAGATGCAGGCGCATCTCAATCAGTTCAGCCCGCACCACCACCCGCCCCTGCTCACGCGCATATTTCAGCCCGTTCGAGAGCAAATTCGCCAGCACCTGCCCCATCCGCAGCGGGTCAACCGTGATGGAAAAATCACCTTCGGGAATCTCCATCACCATCTGAATCTGACGGGCCTGGGCCTGCACCTCAAAATCATTCAAGGTGTCCTGAATCAACTTTGAGACGAGCATCGGGCGCGGCTCAAGCTGCAAGCCCTCTTCAATCCGCGTCAGATCGAGCAGATTGGAGATGAGCCGATACATGCGATCTGCGCTGCGCCGCACCAGCACCAGCATCCGCTGCCGCTCAACCGGGTCGTCTTCCTCAAGCGCCAGATCAACGTAGCCGCGCACGCCCGTCAGCGGATTTTTGAGATCATGCGAGACGGTGCGAACGAGTTGATCTTTGAGGCGGCTCAACGTCTGAATCTGGCGGTGCTGCTGCGCCACCGTGACATGGGTGCGGACGCGGGCAACCACCTCTTCAATCTGAAAGGGCCGCGTGATGTAATCGATGCCGCCCGCTTTAAAGCCGTTAATTTTATCGTCCAGTTCACCCCAGGCGCTAATGAACACGACAGGAATCGACTGGGTTGCAGGATTTCCTTTCAGATGACGGCACGTCTCAAATCCGTTGAGGCCCGGCATGTTGATATCCATCAGGATCAGATCGGGCGCAAGCGTCGGCACGAGATCCAGCGCCGCCTGTCCATCGCGGGCCTCATGGATGGTGTAGCCCTCATCTTGCAGCAGATCGACCAGAATTGTGACGTTCGCAGGCGTATCATCAACAACGAGGATCACGCCTTTAGTGTCAGTCATACAGATCCCTCTTTTCACAATAGCCCCTCATTGTAACCGTTGACATGACTTTCTCCCAAGCAACCTGATGAGCATTCCTATATGACGTACAAGAATTGGATAGGCCACGACGTAATCATTCATCTATCCATGCGATGAAGGCGGTTGTAGGGGCGCGATGTATCGCGCCCTGTTTGATTTGTAGGAGATTTGGCTTGGGCAGGATGCATCCTGCCTCTACAAACCCGCGATTCTCACGGAGAGGTGAATGATTACGCTGCAACAGGTGCATCGGGTTAGGATAGATGGAGAGGGGCGCGATGAAACCACATAAGTCCATCAGTGATTGACGCCATGCTGCTGCTCCCGTTAGACTGAACATTGGTTCTGAAATACAGACGAAGGATAACACTCTATGCGTATCTGGGCGGGATTCTGGCTCGTGGCGCTGATCTGGGGTTCGTCATTCATGCTGATTCGCGTCGGCGTGGAGTACGTTCACCCCCTGCATCTGGTCTTCATCCGCACCGGGATTGCGGCGATTGGCCTGGGATTGATTATGGTGGCCTTTCGGCGGCCCATCCCCCATGATCCCAAAACCATTCTCTCGCTCGTTGCCGTCGGACTCATCAACACGCTGCTGCCCTTTTTGCTCATCACCTGGGGCGAAGTC
>DAOTUR010000577.1:0-3440 GCA_034436915.1 Anaerolineae bacterium | reverse complement strand
ATCTCCTGTGAGCATCACTAAGTGTTCGATGCCCAGGGCCCGCAAATCGTCCATCACGGTTTTGATATCGGCGCGCGGTGTATCGGCCAAGCCCAGAATGCCAATGATTTTGCCGCCCTTGCTAACGATCATCGTGGTGCGCCCTGTTTTTTCCAGCGCGTCAACCTGACGGGTGAGAGACTCATCGACGTTTATGCCTGCTGTCTCAGCAAACAATTTGAGCGAGCCAACCAGCACAGGCTCACCCTCAACAGAGCTGCGAATACCACGACCAGGCACATTCTCGAGGCCATCGGCTTTGGGAAGCTGTAACTTCTTTTCCTGGGCCGCTCGGACAACTGCCTGTGCGACCGGATGGTTTGATTGCTGCTCGACAGCACCTGCCACTTGAAGCAGCTCATCAGCCGTTGTCCCATTCAGCGGAAGGATATCAGCAACACCAAAGACACCGCTGGTAATCGTGCCTGTCTTATCAAACGCGATGGCTTTGAGCCGCCCCAGATTCTCCAGATGAACACCGCCCTTAATCAGCACCCCATTACGAGCCGCCTGAGCGATGCCTGCCAGAACCGAAGCGGGTGTGCCGATCGCTAAAGCACAGGGTGAGGCTGCGACCAGCAGCATCATGCCTCGATAAAAGCTCTCTTGCAGCGTCAGCAGATTCAGCAAGGGTGGGATAAAGATCAAGAGGGCCGTAGCCACGAAGACCGCCGGGACAAAGCGGCTGGTGAAGCGGTCTGCAAACTGCTGCGTTGGGCTCTGCTGGCTCTGCGCTTCTCCCACCAGCTTCATTACACGGCTCAACGTGTTGTCGGCAGCCACGCGGGTTACACTGATCTCAAGGGCGTTATCCTTGTTGACGGTTCCGGCGAAGACCTCATCCCCAGGTGATTTTGTAACAGGCACGCTCTCGCCTGTGATCGGGCTTTGATCCACAGCACTGCTACCAGTGGTCACTTTGCCATCAACCGGAATACGATCGCCAGGCCGTGAAATGACCACATCCCCGACCTGAAGTCCTTCGACAGGTTCCTCAACAATCTTGTCCCCTCGTTTGACCTGTGCGGTTTTCGGCATCAGCGCCCCCAGCGCACCAATCGCGTTACGGGCACGGTCAAGCGCATAATGTTCGCCAGCATGACCTATGGAGAACAGCAGCAGCAAAAAGGCCCCCTCGCTCAGTTGGCCGAGCGCCGCAGCGCCCGCTGCTGCGGCCAGCATCAGAATATCGGTGTCCAGTTTGCCTTTAAAGAGGGCCGGAATGGCGTGAGTAGCGACATCATAGCCGCCTGCAATGTAGGCCAGAATGTAAAAGGCATTGGCGATCGCAGGTGTAAAGCCTAAAAATCGCTCTCCTAACCATCCTGCAAGGAAGAAGACAGCTGCCAGCCCAACAAGAATCATCGTCCAGCGTTCTTGCATCCAATGGGGAAGAAAGACGGGCGCAGCACCATGATCATGGCCATCTCCATGCTCCCCTTCTTTGTGCTGATGCCCTTGTTCACCATGATCATGTGAAGGAGACGTTTGCAGAGGATGCACTGTTTTCGTGATGGTGACTCCCATCCCTCGAATGGTGTTTTCAATGCTGTCACGCGTTAGGATCTGGCTGTCATAGGCAACAAAAGCTACTCCTGCGGCGTAGTTCACGCTGGCATGAAGCATGCCCTTCAGGGTTTTCAGATGTCTCTCGAGACCCGGCGCTGCATCGGCGGTATGCATGTCCTTAAAGGGAATCTGCTCATGTCGATAGCGCTCATTGATTTCTGCCCCGGCATTTTTTGCCAGATGCTGCACTGTTCCCAATGACATGAGGTTGGGATCATAATGCAGACATAAACGTGCTTCCCCATTCTCCTGAACAATATGGGCTTTTTCGATGCCACGCTGCTGGACGAGGCGTGTGACAAGAAGATTGATACATTCATCGTCAGAGTCGACTTTAGGAAGCAAAATCGAAAGATCAAGCTGCGTCTCAGTATTCATTGGGTTCTCCTGGAAAATAGACTTGACTAATTGCGATATGTCGCCAATACATGAACAATCATTCATATATTGATTCAAAAAAAGAGTCGGATTAGCCGACTATCCGTGTTTGACGTGTAATAATCCCTGTTTCAACATCTCGCGGACATGGTCATCATCAAGTTGATAGTAGACATGTCGGCCCTCTTTGCGAAAATGTACCAGCTCAAGTTGGCGTAGATGACGGAGTTGATGCGAAATAGCTGATTGGCTCATACCCAGAGTCGCTTCAAGGTTATGAACGCATACCTCGTTATCGAGCAGAAGGGAAATCAGGCGTAGGCGATTGGGGTCGCTGAGGGCTTTAAAGATCTCAGCCAATCGATTGGCAGTCAAGGGTTCAAGAAGATGACTGGTGAGAGATGCTAACACCTCAGTCTCCTGTTCCTGGCATAGGCTTTGAGATATTTGGGTTTTAAGCATATTTATATACCGCCAATATATGAACACTCATTCATATATTTTATGCCATTTTATAAGGCTGTCAAGAATTATAAAATGGCCAAATGTAATGGGCCAGCATTTTTGAGACAAAGTAAAAGTGTTTGAGTTCAATCGGGCCAGCATATGGTTCATACACACTTTTGGTGATTGATCCCATGACCCTCACGCTCATGCGCTACACTCTGAGCCTGCTTGTCCTCCCTCTCTTCGATATACTCAATGGCTTATGAACATTTCGATCAATCAGTTTCTCACGCTTCCTGACCTGTTGAAGGTCACACACTTTGAAGTGGACGACACGGGTTTAACCGTTGTGGCTCACTCCATCCAGAATAATGTGTGTTGTCCTGTTTGCGGGACGCCTTCCACCCGACTTCATAGTCATTATCAGCGCACAGTCAGTGATTTGGCCTGCGTTGACCGTTCAGTCCGACTGTGCCTCACTGTGCGCAAGTTCTTCTGTCAGGTTCACACCTGTCCGCGCCGTATTTTTGTCGAACGGTTG
This sequence comes from Anaerolineae bacterium, assembly GCA_034436915.1. Lineage (GTDB taxonomy): Bacteria > Chloroflexota > Anaerolineae > Aggregatilineales > Phototrophicaceae > JALHOR01. The sequence continues at coordinate 466 of DAOTUR010000577.1, read as the reverse complement.
GGGCCTTTTATTGCGCCCTGGACGCGTGTCACGGCACGGTTATATCAACGTCTCCAAATTCTGGGCCTCGCCACGGGCGGTCTGTTAGGACAACGCGTGGCGAGGCATTTCGCGATCTCCACCTCATGGATGACGATCTTGCGGCGGATTATGGCTCTTCCTTCTCGCCGCCCTGTGGCCCTACCACACGTCGGCATTGATGATTTTTCACTACGGCGAGGCCGTAGATTTGGCACACTCCTGGTCGATCTCCAGACCCATCAGGTTGTCGATGTGCTGCCTGATCGTACTGCGGAGACGGCCCAAAAATGGTTTGAGACACACCCCGAGATTGAGCTTATCAGTCGCGATCGGGGCGGTGATTATGCGGCGGCGGCGCGACGGGGCGCGCCTCAGGCCACTCAAGTCGCGGATCGGTTCCATCTCTATCAGAATTTAATCCAGGTGGCAGAACGCATCCTCGCGC
>DAOTUR010000576.1:0-10098 GCA_034436915.1 Anaerolineae bacterium | reverse complement strand
AGTCCAGCGTGTAAAACAGTCAACGAACAGGTGCGAGATACAATGATTTTGAGCCAGGGCATTGGCTCATACTGTCTCAGTCGGAGAAAGACCTTGCGTCAAGCATGGCATCCGGCGTTTACGGCAGATGCCCCCGCCTTTAGGTGTGGGGAGTATGTCACAATGCTTGTATAACCGCCCCTGTTGTGGATTGAAAGAATCACGCTACAATGGGTCGCTAAGAGTGTCCGCCATTTCCAAACCATTCCAATCATAGGTCAGCTATGCGTATCCTGATCATCTCCGATATTCACGCCAATCTCACGGCGTTTGAAACCGTCATGAAGGACGCCAAAGGCCAGTGGGATTATGTCTGGTGTCTGGGCGATGTCGTCGGGTATGGGCCAGACCCCAACGAAAGTGTGGAACTGCTCAAGACCCTGCCGCATCTGTGTTTGGCGGGCAATCATGACTGGGCTGCGCTGGGGCGTCTCGATATTCGCACCTTCAATCCGGATGCGCGTCGGGCCGTTGAATGGACGATGTCCACCCTCAAGCCGGAAAATATTGCCTATCTCGAAGATTTGCCCGTGACCTTCGTCATTGGCGATTATACGCTCGTCCATGCCAGCCCGCGTGAACCCGTCTGGGAGTACATCCTGGAGCCGCTGGTAGCCGCGCTGAACTTCCCGCACTTTGAGACGCCGTACTGCTTCGTCGGTCACACCCATCAACCCGTGATCTATGAACTGATCAGCGAGAATGGCGATACTCGCGCTCGTGAGCCGCGCTATCGTCAGCCGCATGTGCTCAATGGGCAGCGCCAGATCATCAATCCCGGCAGCATCGGTCAGCCGCGTGACCAGAATCCGGATGCCGCCTACGGCCTGCTGAATCTGGAGACAGGCGTGTTTGAGCATCGTCGTATTCCCTACGATATTCCTGATGTGCAGAAGCGGATGCGGGCGGCGGATCTGCCCGAACGCCTGATTGCCCGCCTTGAACATGGCTGGTAAAGCGCGGCAATGAGTAAAGATCTCAGTCAAAAAATGCGGGTTTATCTCGCCGAGATTTATCGTCTGGCGGATATGCAAGAGCAGCCCGATGGCTATATCAGCACGGCAGCGCTGTCCGATGTTTTAGATGTGACAGCGCCTGCTGTGAATCGCATGATCAACCGTCTGAAAGAACTCGATCTCCTCGATCATCAGCCGTATCAGGGCATTCGCCTCACCTCGGCGGGCCAGCGCGAGGCACTTAAGCAGCTTCGGGCACATCGCATCGCCGAGGTCTTCCTCGCGCAGGTGATGGGCTTCAAGTGGGATGAGGTGCATGACGAAGCGGCGCAGATCAGCACCTCGTTGGACGAGCGCCTGTTGGCCCGCATGGACGAGATGACCCAACATCCCACGCACTGCCCGCACGGAGAGCCGATCCCGTCTGCCGATGGAACGCTCGCCCCGCTGCATGATATTCTGCTCTCGAATGCGCCTGCGGGGATGCATGTCCAGGTCACACGGATGCGAACCCGCGATAAAGACCGCCTGCACTATATCGAGGCCTTGGGCCTGCTGCCTGGGGCCAAACTCGATGTGCTGCACGCCGCGCCCTTCAATGGGCCGATGCAGTTGAAGGTGGGCGGGGAGTATCGCATCGTGGGGCATAACTTGGCCGAGCTGATTCGCGTGCAGGTTGTGTCATAGAGGTCGATTGATAATGCCATTCGTTACAAACAAAATGGATTTTTGGCGTAGGGACAGGGCCTGCCCTGTCCGTTCATCGCGTGAAAATGGACAGGGCAGGCCCTGTCCCTACATGAATCATGCATAACATTCTGCATTATCAAACGGCTTCTTAGAGGTCGATTGACCATTCCTAAAAACCATTTAAACCACAGAGGACACAGAGAAAAACCTGTGGGCGGGTTCTCTGTGGTTAAGCATTTTGAGATCATGATTTATGCGTATTCTCCTCCTCATGGATCGAATCCCGCCCGAAAATCGCGGCGGCGCGGGCGAAGTCGTCTGGCGACTCGCCGTGTCGCTACGCGATCAGGGCCATGACGTGCATGTCGCGGCAGCCACGCCTGATGCTCCCTTTGAAGAGGTGCGGGCGGGCATCCCGACCTTTCATCTGCACAGTCGCTATGCGGAGCGCTGGCGGGCCTATCTCTCGCTCTACAACCCGCAAACTGTTAGCCCTCTCGCCGCTCTTTATGATCGCCTCAAGCCCGATGTCGTCAACGTGCATAACATCCACGCTGATTTGAGCTATGCCAGTCTCACGCTGGCCCATCGGCGCGGCATACGGACGGTGTTTAGCTCGCATGATGTGATGCCATTCTCGTATGTCAAAATGCGTTATTACATCGATCCCACACAGACCGACACCGCGCCGTCCGAAAATTATCGTCTGCCACCCTTTTACAATCTGCGGACAATGCGCTTGCGCTACAATCCGCTGCGAAATGTGATCATTCGGTACATCCTCACCCATCACACCGATGCCCGTACTGCACCCTCGCACGCGCTGGCCCGCGCCCATGCCATGAATGGTCTGCCAGCCTTCACGGTTGTGCATAATGGCCTCGATCCACAGCACATGCACGCCTCGCCTACCGCGATTGACGCCCTGCGCCAGCGGCTTGATCTGGACAGACGCAGGATCATCCTATTTGCCGGGCGGCTCACGGCGGATAAAGGCACACATCAGTTTCTGGCGGCCATGCAGCAGATCGCGGCGGCTGTGCCGGAGATGCTTTTGCTCGTGCTCTCGTCACATCCGATTGAAGATCAGGTGGATCAGCCGCAGTATGCCGAGCTGAGAGAACGACATATTCGCTCTGGCGGCTGGCTGGCAGGGGAGGCATTGGCAGCAGCCTATCATCTGGCCGATGTCGTCGTTGTACCATCGATCATCTTTGACACGTTCCCGACGGTGAATCTGGAAGCGATGGCCGCCGCCAAACCCGTGATTGCCACCTGCTACGGCGGCTCATCGGAGGTGGTAGTGGATGGCGTGACGGGATATATCGTCAATCCCTTCAACACAGCCGATTTTGCCGCCAAATTGCAGCGCCTCCTGACCGATGATGCCCTTGCCCGACAGATGGGCGCAGCAGGGCAGGCCCGCCTCAGCGATGCCTTTTCGCTCCAGGCATACACCGCGCAGATGCTGGAGGTGTATGGCGCTGATACGCCTGCACGATAGAGAGCAGCACACACAGGGCGATTGCATCTTGTAATTGTTCACCTATCCGTGTGGATGGTAGAGGCGCAGCGTGCTGCGCCCAATATGACGGATGTCCTCATCAAGGGCGCAGCGTGCTGCGCCTCTACAAATACCGTGTAGGGGCGAGTCATGACTCGCCCTGTTTTTTCTTAAAACACCTATCATTTGAAGTCTTTTTCTCTTTCCCATTGGGAGAATATGGATTTTTTGCCTTATCGGGCGCTTATACATTAAGGATTTTTGGTACAAGCGCGAGATAGCCTTGTCGAATAATGAAGATGATCGATAATACGTTCGGATTTTGGGCGCTTTGTGATATCCGTCACACAGCCTGACCCCTTGTCACCCGCATAGGTCATATGGCCTATGCCGACCCCTCCCCTAAGAGACATTGACATGTAGGTCGCTTGGGCGTATTCTTACCTCAACACCAAGACATGTGCAGAGACCACCTAAAAAATTTATTCCGAAAACATTTTTCCTTCTCACTCTGCACTCCCTACTACAAAACAAAACACCTCGCCCCACGCGGGGTGTTTTGTATTCCACAGCACCAACAGACAAGCCGCGCTACTCCTCGATGTAAATGACAGCGTTATAACGGTTGGCGTCTTTATCCGCCACAATCAGCAGCGTCCCAGACCACATCTTGCCTGTGTCATCATTCAGCGTCCAGGTGCTGAGGGCCGCCCGTGCTGAATTTTCACTCGACACAGGCGTCCAGCCTTTGACGGTCAACTGTGCGTTATAGTCATTGGCAATCTCTGCCAGCGGACGCGCACTGTCCAGGATCGCGCTCACACTGTTGGAGCGGCCATTGGGCCTGTAATACGAGAACCCGCCGCCCATATTGGCCGCAACCGTCACGCCCTGCGGCAGCGCCAGCGACGGAATCAGCGTATACATGGGATCGCTCGCCGGAGCCTGTGTTGGAGCGCAGAGATAAGGATCACCGGGGACTTGTATATTGAGGGAGACGGCATTGGGCGTGCTCACCGCGTCCGAGGTATTCACGTTCAGCGTCGCGGCTCCCTGTTGATAGCAAAAGCTCATATAGCCATTGCTATCACTGTTGAATCCCGATGGCGCTGTGAGACTCTCATTCATGACCGTCCAATCGCTCGTGCCGTACAGCTTTTTGTAGAAATCGAGCACACCCTGCGCCGTTTCGTCGGTGTCATACATAATATCGTAGCTGTTCGCGGCCCCCGCCTCGCCATAACGGATGATCGTGCTGTAGACGATGGCATCAGCAGGCGTTGAGACAGGGAAGGGTAAATCGATGGGCAGCGCCCCAATCATGACACTGAAAGCGCCGCTGCTGCCCAGATAGCGTGCGATAAACGCCCGCAGTGCAGCATCGTTCCCACCGACAACCTCTGGCGTGGGGACAGCAGGGGCGGGGTTGGGTTGTGACGGAACAGGCGTCGCATCCTGTGCCAGGGTCGCACCTGCACTCAAAGCCGCTGCAAGAAGCATCAGGCTCATATATTTCCACATCGCATCTCTCCTTCTCGTCTTTATAACGGACAACATTATAGCCAATCGCTCCTCATCCTGTGTGTTGACAAAGGCTTTATCCTATTTTTTTCGGTAAAGCGCACAAATTCAGGCAAACATTCACCAACATCTCACAAACTTCGTTGCTTGTAGGGCGATCTCTCGTCACAATTAAAGCAATTGTTTATGACACCTGAGGCTTTTGAGCAGATGATCAAGAAATCTTTTATGATCGTTCTTCTAAGTTTACTCCTGGGAGCGTTAGGCTTTCGCTCGATGGCCCAGGACACAGCCACCTATGAGGGCAAATATCGCTTTAGCTATCCCTCCAGCTACGAGATCAAGGAAGGCAGCGATTTTATCCAGCTCACCAGCGGCAAAAGCAATATCAATGTCTATGGGCCGACCAGCTATGCACGTCTCATCGGCACACAAACCTTTGACGACAACAACGCCGCCCTGAAATTCTTCGTGGATCGCTCCGGCTTGAAGGCGGGCGATGTCGTGAAAGACGCTCTGTCCGGCAATCAACTCGCCGCCATCAATGTCACCCTGTCGCAGCGCACCCAGAGCGGGCGGGCCGTGCTGGTCGATCTGAAAAATGGGCGCAAAGGCGTCGTCGTCTTTCTGAATGGCAAGGGCGAAGACATGGCCGCTGCCGATATGGACAGCCTCCTCACGTCGCTGGAATATCCGTCGGATCTGGTGGATGTTGCCATGAGCAACCCGGATTTCACAACGCTCGTGGCCGCAGCCCAGGCCGCCGGATTGGTCGATACACTGCGCGATGGTGATTACACCGTCTTTGCGCCCACCAACGAGGCATTTGCCAAAGCGCTCAAGCAGTTGGGCATGACGGCGGAAGAAGTGCTGGCGAACACCGATGTGCTCACCCAGATTCTGCAATATCACGTTGTTGAAGGCAAAGTCACGTCCGACATGCTGAAAAGCGGCTGGGTGACGACGCTCTCAGGCGATCAGGTTGAGGTCAAGGTGGATCGTGGGCAAGTCACAGTCAACAATGCTCATGTCATCACGGCGGATGTGGCAGCCGCCAACGGCGTCATTCACGTCATTGATCGCGTCCTGCTCCCGCCCGATCTCGAAGCGGCGCGGCTTGCCAAGCAGTTCCCCACCACCTTCAAGCGCATGACGGAGTATAAGGGCGATTTCACCTTCAAATATCCGACGGGAGCCGATGAAAAAGAAGGCTCGGCCACTGTCATCCTGAAAAGCGGACGCGCCAATGTGACGGTTTACGGGCCAGGGTCGTATCAGAGTCTCGTTGGTAATAACGTGATTGAGGGCGATGCCGAACGTCTGGCCTTCTTCCTCAAGCGCCTCAATGCCTATGAGGTGGGTGACGCAATTGATCCGCTGCCGGAGAATGCCAAAGCCGGCGTCAATGTGACTGTGCCGCGCTTCAATCAAAGCGGGCAGGCGTATCTGGTCGATCTCCAGAATGGGCGCACAGGCGTGATTGTGGCGCTGGCGCAGCGCGATGGTTACAGCCTCGCCTATCGGGATTATGTGGCACAGCAGGCGCTGGCAACCTTCGCCTATCCCGCCGATCTGGTCGATGTGGCCTCAAGCAGTGGTGACTTTAGCATCCTCGTCAAAGCGATCAACGCCGCCGGACTGACCGATACGCTGCGTGACAAGTCGGCCTCGTTCACTGTGTTCGCCCCGACCAATGGCGCTTTCATCAAGTTCTATACCCAGATGAAGATGACCGAACAGGAAGTGCTGTCGAAGCCCGATCTGGTCAAAGCCATCCTCACCTATCATGTGCTGCCCGCTGCTGTCACGTCGGACAAGATCGTGGCCGGGCCAGTGGACACGGTGTATGGCTATCCGGCCACCATCAGCATAGTCGATGACAAGGTGATGGTGAACGATGCCACTGTGACGCAGGTCGATCTGGCCGCCGCCAACGGCGTCATCCACGTCATCGATAAGGTGCTCGTGCCGCCGCTGTGCCTCGCCAGCACCGAGACCAAGAATATCGGTGTGTATCTGGGGCCATCGACCAGCCGCTCTCGCATCGCCTTCTTGCCCATCGGCCCCAAAGTGGCGGTCATGGGGCAGGCCAAAGATGCAGACGGGGCCATCTGGTATATGGTTGATCCCAAAGCGGCTGCCCCCGGCAAACAGGTCAAAGCGATCTGGGTGCTGTCCAGCGACATCACGGGTGACGGCCCTAGCTGCGCCACTGTCCCAACCGTGAAATAACATCCGCCAGCAAACACCCATGTAGGGGCGCAGCGTGCTGCGCCCTTGTGACCCGTAAAATCGTGTTGGTGTAGGGGCGACCCATGGGTCGCCCTGCTGGAAATGAATATCGTGGACAGGCAGGGTTTTTCAACCCCTGACGACCCCGCCCAAAACCTATCCAAAACTGAGGTTATGAATAACAACACCTCTATGCCTGTCAAAAATCCCCAAAAGAATCGCACTTTTGAAACAAATCCTTCATAATTCGCTGCGACGAGCCTTGTATAAACTTTTCATATCCTATACAGCTCTCAATTTCGATTCAGACTTATGATCAGGATACCATCGTGAACCGTTTTGTTCGCCTTATGATGCTCATCGCAGCGGTGGGGCAGTTGCTCGTTGCCATCGGATTTTTTGCACACATGCCCTGGACACAGGTCTTCTGGCCGTTTAGCTACACCCATCCTCTCTCATTCATCTTCATGTCATCGATTGCCGCCGCTGCCGCTGCCTCAACGCTGTGGGCGCTTTACACACGCGAGGATGCGGCGTTTGCGGGCATTGCACTCGATTACATCGCCATCTTTGGGCCGCTGGCAGTATTCAGCGGGCAAATCTACGCCCGCCTGAACAATCAGGCGATGCTGCCTCTCATGATCGGCGGCGTAATCGGGGTGCTGTTTGGCCTGGGTGTGCTGTGGTGGAGTCGCCAGCAGCCATTTCACGACACGCAGCCCACGCCGCGCCCGCTGCGTCTGACCTTTGGGCTGTTCGTTGTGGCGCTGTGTCTGGTCGGCGGAGCGCTGGTGATGAAGACAAAGAATATTATGCCCTGGTCGTTGAGCGATGAGGCATCGGTTCTATATGGATGGTTTTTTATTGGGGCAGCGATTTATTTTATCTATGGCCTGCTCAAGCCTGTCTGGGGCAATGCTGGCGGCCAGTTGGCGGGCTTTCTGGCCTATGATCTGGTGTTGATCGTGCCATTTCTGGCGCATATGGCCGCTGTGGAACCGCAGCATCGGCTCAGTCTCATCATCTATATTGGCGTTCTGGTGGGCAGTGCGGCGCTGGCGGTTTATTATCTGTTGATCTCTCCCCAAACGCGCCTGTGGCGGAAAGCTGCCACGCTCTCATCAGGCGCGACCAATGAAAAGGGCTTGGCATGACCACCGTCTCGACCCCATCGGCACTCTCAAAGATGGAATTTGGCCCCACATGGCTCGCGCTGCCAACCCTCGGTGACAGCCTTGATCCGTTTGATTTTTACCAGCGCATGGCGGCCTATAAGCGCCTCATCGACGATTCCGATGCTGAGGGCATCTTCGGGGCCGAAAATCAACTCAATTTCTTCTGGGGCTATGTGGTGCAGTTGTACTGGCAGTGGACGACAGGCCGCCTGACCACCCCCCAGACGCCGCCCAATCGCATCGACCTCGACAGCATGTGGGGCTATGGCAATTACACGCTGTGCATCGTCCCGCTTGTGGGCGCGATGCGGGCAGGCGTCACGCCGCAGATGCAGATTTTGCCCCCCGATCAAGCCGGTCAAGCCGAGTACATTAGTGGGGGCGGCAAGGCCGGAGCCTTCGTCATTCCCCAGGCGATGCGCGGTGCGGTAGAGGCGTGGGAGAGATTTTTTCATCAGCTTAAGACGCTGCACGCGGGCGATGATCTTGAGCCGCTGCGCTTCACGCTGTGGGAGGTGCATGGCGAGAGCCTGGGTGCAAGCACGGACACGTATGATCGCCTTGCCAGCCAATACTCAAAGAATGAGGTGGATTTTTTCAAGGGCTGGATTCGCATGGTCGATTTCCTCGGCTCCGCTGCCTGGCGCACCGACCTTGAGTATATGGGGGCGAATGGCAGAGACGTGCTGCCTCTGCGCCTGCTCACCGATGCCGACATTCCCGGACAGACGCCCGATATGACGCCCGCTGTGAATGCCAATGTGAGCAGCGTCATCGGTCTGACGCGCCAGTCGCAGTGGCGCTTCAATGTGAATCTGTGGCTGTGGAAGCGGGCCATGCGGACTCGTCAGGCCCGCGATGAGGTGCTGGTGATGCTGGATGCCACGTTTGCCCCCTCGCCTGAGAATGCCAAAGAACGCCGCAAACTGCTGTGGTATATGCTGGGGTTGTAGGGACATGGCACGCCATGTCCACAGGTTCGGACATGGCGTACCATGTCCCTACATCGTGTTGTGGCCCATAATTGCATCCCTGCCCGTTCCCCTCTATGATGGAAGACGCTCAAGGGGATCGGTATGCAGAACACACGGCGTCTTTTGATCACAAGTTTGCTGTTTCTTATCGGGAGTCTGATCGTGGGCTGTGAACCCACCGCGCAGATGATTGTGCCAACAGCCCTCCCCACCATCACGCTCACCTTTACACCGTCGCCCACGCGCACACCGGGCCGCGATACCACGCCCACACAGCGAGCCGTCGCGCAGGCGGCCACCGCTGGCCCCTCGCCTACGCCGCTGTTTGGCTCAACCCGCCTGCCCACCACAGCCATCTATATCACACCCACCCGCGCCGCCAATCCCAATGCGCCGCGCATCGAATTTTTCACGTCGGATGTATTGGGCATCGAACCGGGCGGCAAGATCACGCTGTACTGGTCGGCCCGCAATGTCGATACGGTGCTGCTGTATCGCATCCAGCAGGGCGAACGCAGCCAGGTCTTCAACAATCTGCCGCCCGATGGCCGCCTTGAAATCCCGACCAAACGCAGCGAACGCGGCCAGCTTGATTTCCTACTCAGCGCGGGCCGTGACAGCGATTATGTTGAACAAACGCTGACGATTCCGTTTCAATGCCCGATTTCCTGGTTCTTTTCGCCGCCGCCGGAGGACTGTCCTGATGATGTGCCGCTGGACACCCGTCTCACCGAGCAGACGTTTGAACGCGGACGAATGCTGTTTGTGGAGAGCCAGAATTTGATTTATGTGCTGTTCAATGATGGGCAAGACCCGTCGTGGCTCTCGTTCGAGAATAAATACGATCCGGCCATTCATCCTGAGAAAGACCCGAATGCGCCGCCCGATTTCATCCAGCCGCTGCGCGAGTTGGGGCTGGTGTGGCGTACCAATGACACGGTGCGGAATCGATTGGGATTGGGGACAGCGGACGGGGCGAGCTACGACGGCTCACTCCAGACGTTCAC
>DAOTUR010000575.1:0-3975 GCA_034436915.1 Anaerolineae bacterium | reverse complement strand
TGCGAGAAAGCACTTCGTTTCCCCCTCTCCCCTTCCCCAAAAAGATGTGGGTAATGTATAGCACCTAAAGGCGGGGGCATCTGCCGTAAACGCCGGAGGCTTGGCTTACGCCAAGACTTTCGCCGACTGAGACAGTATGAGATGATGCCCCATCTCATATACACGTATATCAGAAAAAGTGGTTTGTGCTCCTACGCCTTATATCCCCATGCCTGAAGGCAGGGGCTTTACGGCGCTTTTTCGTTAACAAAGCACCGGAAAAGCGCAAGCCTTACGCCTTATATCCCCATGTCTAAAGCCAGGGGTCTTACGGCGTTTCTTAGATAACAAAGCGCAGACCCTCGCGCCGAAGATGATAGCCAGCAGCAAGCCCTGCCTGCCCACCCCCAACGACAATCACATCATATGTGTCCATGCTGAAACTCCTGAGTAGATAGAATTGTTCGTTTTTTGATGTCTGGCTTCGCCCATGCCATGATCGTCGTGGCGATCACAGCCAGGACAACTGTGAGAATTAAAACGGGTTGATACGTCCCAAAATAATCGTAGAGCGCCGCAGCAGTCACAGGAGCGGCTGTTCCAGCGACAGTGAGAAAGACCGACATCACGCTGGAGATGCGTCCGTAGTGGGTGGCACCAAACAGCTCCGCAATGATCGAGGCCCGCGCCAGGGTTTGTGCGCCATATGACGCCCCAAACACCACCACAAAGATCACGACCGCTCCCAGAGAGGCTCCTGTCAGCAAAACGACCATCGCGGCAGCTTGCAAAGCGAAGATGCTGGCGAGTTTAATACGCCCTGAGACGCGGGCATCCGCCGGAGCAAACAGCAACCGACCCATCACCTGCATCAAACCGATTGAACCACTTGCGAGGGCGGCTGTGCTCGCGTTGATGCCTGAATCGATCAGCAGCGGGATAAAGTGGACGCGCACAGCCCCTGCGGCAAACGAGGCAAGGCTGAACGTCACCACCAGCACCCAGAAAAAGCGACTGTGCAGCGCATCAGACAGAGACAATCCTTTGGGCTGTAGCGGGACGTCATAGTGTTGTTTGATCTCTCCATCGGGCAGCAGGCCAAGATCATCCGGATGACGGCGCAGCATCAACGCATGAAGTGGGATCGTTGTCACAGCCAGGACGATTCCCAGAATCAAAATGGCCTGCCGCCAGCCAAACGCATTGAGAAGGGCATCTGACAAGGGAATAAAGATCGTGCTGGCGAGTCCTGCGGCAAAGGTGATAACCGCCAGGGCGGTGCTGCGTCGGCGGACAAACCAGGTCGCCATCACCGCAAAGGCCGGCTCGTAGAGTACCGCTGCCGCACACACACCCAGCCCGGCCCAGATCAGATAGAACATGCGCAGATCCGTCACTTGCGACCAGGCGACAATCAGCAGGCTGGCGAGGATCGAGCCTACAGTCATTAAAGCACGCGAGCCATGCCGATCAATCCAGGTGCCCACCGGAAAGGCAAGGCCGCCGGAAATCAACAGCGCCAGCGAAAATCCGCCTGTCAACTCGGAGCGTGACCAGCCCAGATCATGCTGCATGGGAGTGAGAAAAACCGTAAAAGCATAGTAGACGATGCCCCATGAGATGGTTTCGGTGATGGCGAGTGTTACTGCCATATACCAACCATAATAGAAACGAGTGATTCGTTTGGATTTCTGCATCAATAGTATTATCCAGGGCGGCAGTTGGATCAAAAGGAGGGGGCTTCTGATATAGACCCCTCCCAGGATATTTGTTAGTTGCAGCAGGCGCTGTCGCAGCCGCAAGTGGTGGAGCGAGCGCCATCATCACAGCAAGTCGTTTCGCAGCCGCAGTCCTTAACAGCGACCTGCGCTTGCGAGACTGCGATGTGCAGCAGTTGACCATTCACAGGAATTCTGTTCAGGTTGATGAGCAACGGCTGTGCTGTGACCTGGGTGTTGGATGTGCTACAGCATGAGCCGCCTTCACCTGCGAGATCGCTGCTGCACACGCCTGTTTCGGGCAGATTGAGCTGGACATCACGGGCCGCCGCCCAATCTCCCACAAGACCTGCGACGACGGAACGGGCCTGCTCATAGCCTGTCGCCAGCAAGAAGGTCGGCGCACGACCATAGCTCTTCATGCCGACGATATAGAAGTTTTTCTCAGGATGACGCAGTTCAGCTTCGCCATGCGGACGAACAGTACCGCAGCTATGGATGTTCGGATCGATCATTGGGCCAAGTGCGCGGGTACTTTCGAGGGATGGATCAAGCTCCAGGCGCAGCTCACGCAGCATCTCCAGATCAGGACGTGCCCCTGTCGTGGCGATAATTTCATCAACCGGAATGTTTTCGAGACCATCGGGTGTTTCCCCGAACACATTCACGCCCCTGTCCGCCGCTGTGATGTGTGACAGACGGAATGGTGTGACCATGCGAATTGTGCCCGCGTCGACATGCCCCTTGATGCGGCTGCCCAACTGGGCACGCGCCGCCAGCGCATCGGCCTCGCCACCGCCAAAAACCACGTTCAGGTTCTTGCCACGCATTGTCCAGATAATCTCGGTCTGTGGGGCCGTTTCTTTAACCTTCACCAGTTCGAGCAGCGCATTGATGGCTGAGTGACCGCTGCCGACCACCATGACACGCTTGTTGGCGTAACGAGCATAGTGCGTTCCGAGCACATCAGGAATACCGTAGAAGATGTGATCCGTCGCACGCTTTTCGCCCATCGCGGGCAGGCCGCCTGAACCCAATGGATTCGGTGTCCGCCATGTGCCAGAGGCATCGATGACGGCACGCGCTTCAATCAAGTCTTCACGTCCATCGCTGTACGCAACATGCAGCAGGAACGGGGCCTGATCGCGTCCCGCATCCTTCATCTTGTCGATATTGCGGCGGCTCACAGCCATAACCCGCGCATTCAGATGGATATGCTGGCGCACCTGGGGAAGGGCGGCAAAGGGCCGCATATACTGCTCAATCAAATCTCTGCCTGTGGGCAAATCCTGCGCCGGAGGCATCTGCCATCCAGCGGCTTCCAGCATCCGCACTGTCGCGCTGTCGACAGTGAACTCCCAGGGCGAGAACATACGCACATGCTGCCACTGACGCACGTTCGCGCCAATCTCAGCCTCTGATTCAAACACAATTGGGTTTTCACCGCGTTCAATCAGGTGAGCAGCGGCCGCGAGACCGACTGGGCCAGCACCGATCACTGCGACAGGACGTGTATGTGTTGTCATGTAAAACATCCTTCTATCGTTGTTTTACGATATGAATAAGCAAAAAAGATAACCGACACAGCCGATACATCATCGTAAAAATACGATGAAAGAGAGCCAAAAAAGTGGCCCGAAGTGGCCTTAAAGCGCCTGACCCACCTGCTCTTTAAACCAAGTGATATTGTTGCAATCCAGGCAGTAGCAGGTTGCTGGCCCTTCGATGGACCCACAAATCCAGCCTGCCTCACGCAGCACTTTGAGATGCTGCGAGACCGTTGCCTGTGCCAATGGCAATGCATCGACGATATCGCCTGTGATACACCCCGGATTTTCGCTCAAGTAACGAACGATTTGCATCCGTGCGGGATGACCGAGCGCCTTCATCATCTGTGTCAGGCGTTCTTCATCGGTGGTCAGATTGTACTCAGTGATTGCATGTGTCGTTTCCATAATCGTATTTTTACGATAAAGTGTGATTCTGTCAAGAGGTGTTTTTCCAATTATGAAAAACACCGCTCTTTTAACTATAACCGATTGAAGATGTCAGATACCCCACGCCTAAAGGCAGGGGCTTGCAGTTATGGCGGGATTGAAACCCAAAACACACACCGCGTATGGCGGAATGACAAGTGGAACGATCCCTTGTTCTTTCATCTGGACTTTGCACATGACACGTTTGGATTAATCCACTTTGGTGAGCACGAACTCTCAAAACCTATCAGACTTTTCGCATATCACTGCCATCTCAACAGATGCGAAAAATACGGCTTATG
>DAOTUR010000574.1:0-1828 GCA_034436915.1 Anaerolineae bacterium | reverse complement strand
AACGTGTACTAGTGGGCCATGTGGCATGATGTGCGGCATTCATTTTCCGGGTTTCGAGTTCAAATTGAGATCAAAGAATGCCATTATCCACGACACATGGCCCACTAGTTTCTCAGAAGTAGATTCAGAAGATGAAGCCTCTTACCGTGCGTTTTCGTCTTTTTGCTATGAATTGGCCAAATGGCGTGCATCGGGCAGGCAGTGGGTGAGCGTTGGTTTTGGATCTCAGGATACAATAGACTCAGAAGAGGGCCGAGAGAGATAAAACGTGACCGATTACGACATCATTCATGAGGTCAAAGAGGGCATTGAGCGTATTCACTACATCCCGCATCGTCCCAACGGTGCACCCCCGATTGTGATGCAGCACGGCATGTGGCATGGGGCCTGGTGTTGGTCCCACTGGCAAGCCCGCCTCGCAGACTTGGGATGGGAGAGCCATGCACACAGCCTGCCCGCGCATGGGCAGTCGCCTGCACAGCGACCTTTGCGCTGGTGTACGCTCAATTACTATCTCACATTTTTGCGGGCAGAGATTGAGCGGATGCCGCGCAAGCCGATTTTGATGGGCCACAGCATGGGTGGGGCGCTGACGCAGTGGTATCTCAAAGATGTGGCGGATGATCTGCCTGCGGCGGTGCTGGTGGCGGCCTGGAACAGTCATGAGATGCAGAGTTCTGTTCTCAATGCGATGTGGCGCGATCCAATCGGCGGGCTGCTCTGTTTTGCTAATCTGATGGCCTCGCCCATGGTGCGTAGCCCCTGGGCTGTATCGCAGCTATTGATCTCTCAAAATGCTGTGATCAGTCCCGAGTCGCTGGCGGAACAAGTGGGCGGTGAATCATGGTGGGTGCTGCTGCAATACAACCCGCTGCTGTGGCAGCCCAAAAAGACGCCCACGACGCCGCTGCTGTGGATCATCCCGGAAGAGGATCATGCTGTTTTAGCCTCAACGCAGACCCGTTCCGCCCGCTTTTACAATGCGGATGTGATTCGTGCGCCTCAAGCGGGACACAATGTCATGATGGAGCGCGATCATCAGGCGTTGGCTGACCAGATCGATGTCTGGTTGCAAACGCATATCCCCTAAGCTGGACTTTGCACATGACACGTTTGGATGAATCACCTTCGGTGAGCATGAACTCTCAAAACCTATCAGACTTTTCGCACATCACTGGAATCTCAACAGATGCGAAAAATACGGCTTATGTTTTGAACTCAATACGAATGGATCGAAGCGAGTTCTATTGAGATGTGCAAAGTCGAGCTAAGAAAACTCCTAGTACAGCTTTGCGGAAGTCGATAAGCAATTCAAATAGCGAACTTTAGCTAAAAGAAACTGAACGAAATGCTTATGAACTTCCTCCAACGTGTACTAGGATTCTCACGGATAGGAGGAGAGATATCTCTAAAAAACGGGATCGTCTATTCCCACCCGTCGGGATGGCCGGACGCTGGCCCCGCCGCCGCAATGATGAAGCGCTCAGGATCAAGGTGGCGCTGTGCGGCGTGCAGCAGATCGTCCGTCGTCAGGCGATTGATGGCGTCCTGATAGCGGGCCAGATAATCCAGGCCCAGGTCATAGCGTTCGATCATTTGCAATGCGCCCGCAATGCCGGTGGAGTTTTCCAGACGCAGCGGCAGACGACCCGTAAAATAGGATTGATTGTCCTGCAAATCATCCAGGCTCACAGGCTCACGCAGCAGGCGGCGCACCTGCTCCACTGTCGCCTCCACCGCAATTGAGACATTTTCCGGCGCAACACCCGCCGCCATCGTCCATGTGCCTGGGCCAAGACCGCCTTCCATGCGACTGTAGGCATAATAG
>DAOTUR010000573.1:0-4900 GCA_034436915.1 Anaerolineae bacterium | reverse complement strand
CATTGAGCACGTTCGGCTTCGTAGGCATTCCATCCGCTGCGGCCTCGTTCGCCAATCTCACGGATGAAGGCCATGTTGACAGCGGGGCGGCTAATTGGTTCGGCGGGTGTAAACACGCTGTCGAGATCAAGAATCGGGACATTGAGTGACTCGGCCACCTCCCGCGCCCGCACATTGAAGAGGCGGCGGGCCGTCACAAGGTCGGCATTGTATTCGGTGGGGGGCAGCCCAACCAGCGCAAGGACGCGATTGGATTGGAGAGACAGCAGGAGATCACGATAGGCTGTGCCGAACTGATCCGGCGTCACGATGCCATTTTCGATCTTTTTGGTCCATCTATAGTACGGACGCACAGCGGGCGTCGTGTAGCACACGGCATCATTGCCGCCTACCAGCACAAACATAGCATCGGGCAGCATCTCGCTGACAACATCATCGACGCGGCGCAGCAGATTGATGACGGTATCGCCGCCCACACCTGCGTTGAGGATGGTGTGTTCAGGCAGCAGCGCCGCTACCTGCGCGACGAAATCGCCGCCATAGCCACCCCAGGTTAAGCTGTCACCGAGAAAGACAATACGCATGAGAATATCCCTTTAAGACAAGGGGATTTAACCACGAAGCGACGCAAACCACAAAGGCAAAAAAATACGCCGGCTTCGCTCTTAGCCAGCGTAACATCATCAAGGAGGGAGACATGCGTTTGGTATTTGGGCAAAGCAAGGGGGGAAAACGCCCTACCCCAACACCATAAATGTGCATACTCGTACAAGTGTCGATACCAATAAAACTCGGGCCTCATCATGACACCCATACTTTCACATCGTTCAATAAAGATTGAACAAAGTGAAGTTAAGATCATTATAGAAGAATCCGAAGGCTTGTAAATAGGTCGCTCATATAAAACTCATATTAGACCTCTTCCCAAAATCATATCTCGTGCTTGATAAGGGTGAAAAACTCATCTAATTCTCATAAATTACGGTATAGATGCTTATCAAGCACTTATCTTCGTAAGATTTACAGGTAAACAGACTTTATAAATGAGCATAGCCACTTGACCCTCAAGGGAAGCGGCACTCTGTTCTATAATGAGACAAGAAATTGATGTCGAGAGTCTAACATGTCGTCCCGCTATGACCTGGATTATGAAGCCAACCGCAGCGCCCTGATTGCTGTGCTGCATGGGGTTGTGGCTGCGTCGGAGCTTCTGCCACAGCACGAATTTAACCGCCTTCTCAACCTGCATCCGCGTCGTGATGGCGCAGGCGTCTTCAGTCGGGCGCATTTGATTGAGGGCTACCGTCGTTTTGCCGGACAGGAGGGCCTGCCGCCCTTCGATGAGCGCCAACTGCTCAAGCTGCGGCGCAAGCCCATGCGAACCAACAGCGGCGTCACGCCTGTCACGGTGCTGACCAAGCCCTTTCCCTGCCCCGGCGAATGCATCTTTTGCCCGAACGATGTGCGGATGCCCAAGAGCTATATCAGCGATGAGCCAGGGGCGCAGCGGGCCGAGCAAAACAGCTTTGATCCGTATTTGCAGACCTACTCGCGGCTGATGACGTATTACAGCCTCGCCCACCCCACCGACAAAATTGAAGTCATCGTGTTGGGGGGCACATGGTCGTTCTATCCTGAGACCTATCAAATCTGGTTCGTCAAGCGCATCTTTGACGCCCTGCACGATTTTGGTAACGGCATCAATCGCACCGAGGAAGTGCTTGAGGCGCTGCAAGCCACCTCGCAGCTTCACCCCGATCACAACACGACCACTGTGATGCTGCACGGCGTCGCGCTGGATCGCAGTTACAACCAGGTGGTGCAGCAGGTCTATTCGAGCGAAATGCTGCGAAGCCGTGATCTCGTCAATGCCTTCCACAATGGCGAACGCACGCGCTCCCCGATTGATGAGTATGCCACCTGGGACGAACTCGAAGCCGTTCATCTGGAAAATGAGTCGGCGGCCTGCCGCGTCGTGGGCCTCGTGGTGGAGACGCGCCCCGACCACATCAGCGCCGATGAGGTGCTGCGAATTCGGCGGTTGGGCTGCACCAAAGTCCAGATCGGCTTCCAGAGCCTGAATGATGAGGTGCTCAAGAAAAATAAGCGCGGCCATACTGTCGCGGCCACACGGCGGGCGGTGCGTCTGCTGCGGCAGGCGGGCTTCAAGATTCATGCCCATTGGATGCCGAATTTGTACGGCTCGTCGCCGGAGGCCGATATTGAGGATTACCGCCGCCTGTTCAGTGATCCCGATTTTTGCCCGGATGAGCTGAAGGTCTATCCCTGCTCGCTCATCGACAGCGCCGAACTGATGCGCTACCACGAACAGGGCCTATGGCAGCCGTACACCCATGACGAACTGCTGCATGTGCTGGTCGAATGCTTCAAAATCACGCCCGAATACTGCCGCCTGACGCGGGTCGTGCGCGATATTCCCTCGTCGGATATTGTGGTGGGCAACCGTCTCACCAATTTCCGTCAGATTGTTGATATCGAACTTATTAAGCAGGGCGCGACCACAGGCGATATTCGCAACCGCGAGATTGGCAACGGCACGTTCGATCTGGCCGCGCTGACGCTGGACTGTGTGCGCTATCCGACCAGCGTCGGTGAGGAGCAGTTCTGGCAGTGGATCACGGCGGATCGGCGGATTGCAGGCTTCTTGCGCCTGTCGCTGCCGCGCCACGATCTCGTGCCGCTGCATCCTGATCTGGCGGACGCCGCCATCATCCGCGAGGTGCATGTGTATGGGCAGGCGCTCGGCCTGGGCGAGATGGAAGAAGGACGGGCGCAGCATGTCGGCCTGGGCAAGCAGTTGATCGAACAGGCGGCCCGCGTTGCCGATGAACAGGGCTATCCAAATCTGGCTGTGATCTCGTCGATCGGGACGCGGGATTACTATCGCAAACGGGGCTTTGCTGATAAAGTGTTGTATCAGGTACGCAGTCTAGCGGCACAACCACCCCGCCCGCTGGAAAACATCACGAAGGGCTTCTCTCTATGATGCGACTTATTTCTGAGAACCGTATGCTGTTTCGCGTTGGCTCGATAGGAGTTCTCGCCGCATCCGCCGTTCTATATGCGATCCTCTTCGGCCTGCTGGCGGTTGTGCCGCCGCGCACATCCATCGAAAGCCTGCTGACAAATACACCTATCGAAGGCATCGCCCGTACAGCAACGGCGGCCAAGACGCCGACTGCGCTGCGTTCGCCCACGCCGTTCAGCACGGTTGGCCCCACGCCCGGTCAATTTGGCGGCGGCGGTAATGGTGGCATCGGCCCGGTGGTGATTCCCACGCGGGTGATTCCGGTGGATACCGCTGCCCCGACCTTCACGCCGGATATCCGTGACGATGATCAGGACGGCATTTTGAATCGCAACGACCAATGTCCGAATGACTCCGGCCCCTCCTCTACCAACGGCTGTCCTATCGATTCGGATGGGGACGGGATGAAGGACAATGTGGATCATTGTGCATTCCAGGCGGGGCCGAAGGAAAACAGCGGCTGCCCCTATCCACAGGTGCTTGATACAGATGGCGATGGCGTGCCGGACGATAAAGATCAATGCCCGCAGCAGGCAGGGGATATCTCCAACAAGGGCTGCCCCGTTGCCGATACGGATGGCGATGGCTTTCTCGATCCCGTCGATGCGTGTCCGTCAGTGGCCGCGCCTGGTTCTACCGATGGTTGTTTGCCACCCGATGCCGACAGCGACGGTGTGCCGGATTCAACGGATAAATGTCAAATATTGGCAGGAACAGCCCCCACTGGTTGCCCCGACAGCGACGGCGATGGCGTGCCGGAGGATGGAACGGACAAATGCCCCTCGACGGCTGGCCCTGGTACGGCGGATGGCTGCCCGCTGCCGGATACGGATGGCGACGGTTTCTCAGATGCCAATGATAAATGCTCAACGGTTCCGGGCGTCGCCCCTGATGGCTGCCCGCTAGATACAGATGGGGATACTGTGCCGGATGCGACAGATCTGTGTCCATTCGATGTCGGGACGGTGGCAAATAACGGCTGCCCGTAACGGCGATAGAGGCGCGGTGTGCAGAATAACGGTTGTCAATGTAGGGGCATGGCACGCCATGCCCTTTCCAGCAGGGCGACCCATGCGTCGCCCCTACACCAACACGATTTTACTGTTCTGTACACCCACCAATAGATTGCGCCGCGACACGCCCCATCGCATAACAGGCATCACATCCACGATTCGATGAGCGACACACGCCGCCCATCTGTAGATTTCTGTAGATTTTGCCTCTCGCTCTGCCGCCATTCGTGCTAAAATTCACAGGAACAAGACGAATGGAAATTTCGATGCCTCTGCTGACACCCGCGTTTGTCCTCTCGATCATTTCAGCCCTCGTGACGGGCGTCTTTGCCGCTGTTGTCCTGCGTAAATGGTGGACGAATCCCAAACATCCTAAACATCTGTGGGCCTGGGGGGTAGGTCTGGCGCTGTACTGCCTCGGCACGGCCAGCCAGGTGGTGCTGTCGATCACCTGGAGTCCGCTGTTCTTCGCGCTGTGGTACTGGTGCGGGGCGCTGATGGTTCCGCCCTGGTTGGGGCAAGGCACGGCCTATCTGCTGATTCGGCGCGGCAATATCGCCCGCAATATCCAGATGGCGCTGTATCTGGTTATGTGTATGACGCTGCCCTGGACGCTGTTCTTCACGCCGCTCAATCCGTCGGCCTGGGTGCCTGGCCAGGAGATCACCATGATCTATAAAGACCATGCCGATGCCAACGGTCAAACTATTCCCGGCATCATGGCGGGCGAATCACGCGGCACGGTGCGCTTCTTCTCGCCGATTATGAATGTGTGGGGGACGCTGCTGTT
This sequence comes from Anaerolineae bacterium, assembly GCA_034436915.1. Lineage (GTDB taxonomy): Bacteria > Chloroflexota > Anaerolineae > Aggregatilineales > Phototrophicaceae > JALHOR01. The sequence continues at coordinate 48 of DAOTUR010000573.1, read as the reverse complement.
GGTGGGTGGGGCGCTGTATTCGGCGCGGGCCTTCCGTCGCAAGGAGAT
>DAOTUR010000572.1:0-13269 GCA_034436915.1 Anaerolineae bacterium | reverse complement strand
TCGGAACTGGTGAGGCATCCCGAAGTGCCTATCTATTCGTCTCTAACGGAGCCCTTGCGGGCCGAGTCTGGTAAGCACTGAGGCTAAAGCCCCTCCCTTCAGGGATGGGGATGCTTACCCCTTGTGACCTGTAGGGGCGCAGCGTGCTGCGCCCAAAAACGATGATCTCGATCACGGGCGCAGCACGCTGCGCCCCTACATAGACGCTGATTTAATCGTCTTTACCGCCGCTTTTGCCACCATGATCATCGACGGATTCCGTCACAGCAGGCGAGGGCATCACCGCCTCCGTCGCTGCCGGACGGGATGACGCCCGTTTGGTGGCGGTGCTGCGACTTCTGGCCGCTTCTGTCGTGGCGGGCGCTTTGCGCGTGGAGGTATTGTTGGCATCTTCCGTGACAGCAGGTGGCGTCATCTGTTCCGTCACCGCGACATCGCCCGTCGCATCTTCCGTGACAGCGGGCGGCGTGATTTGCTCTGTCACCGCGACATCGCCCGTCGCATCTTCCGTCACAGCAGGTGGCGTCATGGCGACATCGCCCGTCGCATCTTCCGTGACAGCGGGCGACGTTGCATTTTCGGTCACGGCCACATCAGGGCTGACCTCCGGTGTCACTCCCGGCTCAGCCTGTTCGGTGGCTCCTGGCGGCACAAGCGCAGACGGTTGGGCTTCGACGCCAACATACCACGTAAAATACAGCCCTACACCCAGGATGACGGTGGTCACCCACAGCCCCAATGTCAGGCGCATCGGCCCCTTGATGCGGCGCAAACGCACCATCGCAGGCATGAGACCTTCAAATCGGGTGCGTTCCGTCCACATCATGAGGACGAGATAGGTCGCCAGAAGCTGCGCCATTGCGCCCGTAACGAGATGAATCGTGGCGATGAGCGCATACAACTGTGCCAGATTGCCGGGCAGATCCGGCGCGACGTTGTAGCTGTAGGACACCAGCATGACATAGATGATCAGCACCCAGTTGATGAGCGTGACGCCCGTCATGGTCAATTTGTGGTAGGGAACAAACATTTTGCGGCGAGCAAACAAAAACCCGACCACCATGCCGGGCAGAAGAATAAAAACATAGGCTAATAAGACCAGATCCGACGTTTTTGTCGCGGCTGTCCCCAGAATGCCATCCATTGGCCCCCCTCATCATGATGCACTATTCGACAAAAAGAGTTTATCGTGTTTGTCGCCAACTCGCTTATGAGTGCCCTACCGCCTATCGATTTTTACGGCTCTGCGATGATAGGATAGGGATAAGATTTAACCTCATTTTTGGATCACCTTCACCCAAACCCCTCTCCCATTCAAGGGGCGCAGCACGCTGCGCCCCTACACAAACACGTCTCCCTGGAACCTAAATTGTACTCTGAGCAATCTTTGAGACCTGTTTTGCACCCCTCTCCCACTGCGTGGCTAGAGGGGCCGAAGGTGAGGGATTATGTCTACACAAACACGTCTCCCTGGAGCCTAAATTGTACTCCGAACGATCTTTGAGACCTGTTTTGCACCCCTAGCCACGCAGTGGGAGAGGGGCCGAAGGTGAGGGATTATGTCTCCCAATCCCAACCAAATTCGTACCAGAATCTACCTATCGCTCGGCCCGCCTTGCCCGCACAATGGATTCACAATCAATCCCTGCCTGATCTCGATGAGTACCTATGGTCGAAAAAGTTCTGCTCGATACTGATATTGGCTATGACATCGATGATGCGGTGTGTCTGGCGTATTTGCTCCAGCAGCCGCAGTGTGATCTGCTCGGCGTGACCACCGTCACAGGCGAAGCCGAACAGCGGGCCAGCATCGTCAGCGCCATGTGTCGGGCGGCAGGCAAAGATATCCCCATCTATCCGGGTGCGGAAGAACCGCTGCTCATCCCCCAGATGCAGATGGTCGCGCCGCAGGCTCAGGCCCTCGTCGGACTGCCGCACCGCCTCGATTTTCCACGCGGCGAGGCGATTGAATTTATGCGCCATACCATTCGCCGCCATCCGGGAGAGGTCAATCTGCTGGCGATTGGGCCGCTGACGAATATCGCCCTGCTCTTTTGCGTCGATCCTGAGATTCCCGCCCTGCTCAAATCGCTGGTCATGATGTGCGGCGTCTTCCTGGAAGATGCGCCGATGGCTGAATGGAATGCCCGCGTTGATCCTCATGCGGCGGCGATTGTGTATCGGGCGTCTGTGCCGATCCATCGTTCGATTGGTCTGGATGTCACCACACAAGTGTCGATGCCGCAAAAAATTGTCCGAAATTATTTTCAGCGCGGCACGCTGCGGATGGTGCTGCATTTTGCCGAGGTGTATTTTGCCCATCGGGAGCGCATCGTGTTTCATGACCCGCTGGCGGCAGCCACATTGTTTGATGACAGCATCTGCACATTTGATCGCGGCACAGTCAAAGTGAAGATAGACACCACTCCGCTGTCAGGACAAACCGAGTGGCAGGAGGATCGCTTCGGGCCGCATGAGGTGGCGATTTCCGTCCAGCCCAAAGTGTTCTTTGAGCATTATTTCAGCGTCTTCAAATCGTAAGCGGATAACCCAAACTTATCTCGGAGTCTCTCCCCTCTTTGGGATATCCCTGTTTTCAATCCCTGGTTAATCCAAATACGGCAGACAGTCTTTAGGCAGTTTGGGATAACTCTTCCTTTAAAGGCACGATAACCCAAATCCGACTCGCACACATTGGCGCATTTGGGATAAACGATTTTTGAGAGGGGCAAAAGCCTATTTCTTATTTATTTGTGATAAGTAGTAAGCATCCTGATGTGTTGTATGCGATGGTTTGTTTTAAAAATCGTTTGCACACGGTTGATCCTGTGCCGCCATGCCCATGCGATAACGACGATGTGTTGGAACATGGTTGATCGGAGTCAGATATTTATGGCTGTGTTCGTGCGATTTTGTTTGTGTCCGCAAACGCTGCCGATCTTCCTGTCACATCGGCAAAACAGCCCCTGCGCTTTTATTTCTAACCCTGACGGGCGCAGGAATCACCCTGTCTAAACATTACTAACAATTGCAATACGTGGGCGCAATTTTGGGCGGACACGGCGGGCCTTGTCCGCCTGCCGTGTCCACATGTTCGGACAAGGCGGGCCTTATCCCTACGAATAATAACGGTTGTAACACAGGGGTTATCGTGGCGCAGCACGTCCACCCCGACAAACAACCCATTCTCTCAATTATGTCCTCCACTAACAAACACAAATCACATTCTATGCTGTGTTGAATTGGGAAGATGTTTGTCTTGCTTGCATTCAGCGTGCCTTTAGGGTTGAATCAGCCGAAAATACATCAAACAAGAATTCTTACCGAGGGCTTGATGACCAATCTTCTTCGCAATCCCACACTCAGCGGCTTCACCCTGGGCCGTTACTTCACCGAGAAAAATGGCTCCGTTGGTACGATTGAATATCCGACAGATTGGGAATTTGCCGCCGTCCCACGCGACCCGGACGATCCCGAAAAACTGCCGCAGTCGCTGCATCGTGAGCAGGGCTTCGCCATCTCCGCCGGATATCGAGCATGGGAGGGCGGCTTTGTACAGCGCAATGTGCCTCTCACGGGCGGCACGCGCTATATGGCGAAGGTGGGCTTTGTGCCGCACGTCGGCTTCCCTGATGGGCGCGTCGATCTCAGCGGCGTTACATGGCGCATCATGATCGAAACGCCGCTCGGAACCATCGTGCAGGACTGGCAGATGACGCAGAAGGGTTCCTACGATCAGTATGAGGAGATGTATCTGGCCTTCGACTGTGGACAAAATACGACAGCGAATTTTCATTTTCAGGCTCGCAGCGTGTGGGCGGGCAATGTGTGTGAGATTCAAGTCTTCGCCTGCTCACTTGAAGATATCGCCCACGATGGCACACCCGCGCCCATGATCGGGCAAAGCGGCAGCTTTACAACGCCTGCGTCCGCCGCCCAACCTGTGACGCCCCCTGCTGCATCAACTGCTACGCCTGCGGCCTCGTCGCCTGCGATTGTCGCGCCGATTGGTCAGCGCCCGTCTGATGCTGCGCCCGTTGGTCAGTCATCCGGCGGCAGCGGCTCAATGGGCGGGATCAGCATTTCGGACGATCCTTATGCTCAAATCGATGCGCTGGTGGCCGCGCCCGACTTTGACGCAATTGTGAACGGCCTGCGGACGGCCAATCAATGGACGCAGGATGCGGCGCTGGTGGCTGGGTTTGCGCGGCTGGCCGAGGCATTGATGGCGCTCAAAGGCTAATCTTTGTGCAGCAAAAGCGGTTTTGTGACTATTCTAAAAGCGTTGATAATCTCTCGGAAAGCGTTTCACTGTGAAAATAATGCTGATTGGGTTTGGCGTGGTGGGGCAAGGCTTTGTCGAACTGCTGCGCGATAAATCGGACGAACTGGCCGAGCGCTATCACCTGCGCCCCGTGCTTGTGGGGGTTGCCACACGGTCTCAAGGCACGCTTTATCAGGCAGAGGGCCTTGATCTCGCGGGCCTGCTGAAAGCGGCGGCGGCGGGCGGTCTCAGTCACTATCCTGATGAAGATGGCCTCCAGCGCGGCAGTGATATTAAAGCCTGGATTCAGAGCAGCGATGCCGATGTGCTGATCGAAGCAGGGTCAACCAATCTTGAGACAGGCCAACCCGCGCTCGATTACTGCATGAGTGCTTTTGAAGCCGAAATGCATGTCGTCCTCGCCAATAAAGGCCCAGTAGCCCTCGCCTACAATGACCTGCAGGCTGCCGCCAGCCTGTCCAATCGCACTTTGCGTTTTGAGGCCACCGTCATGGCGGGGACACCCGCGCTGGCTCTCGCGCTCGATGCATTGGCGGGCAGCACCATCCTGGAAGCACGCGGCATTTTGAACGGGACGACCAACTATATTCTGACGCACATGCATCAGGGATTGCCCTACGCTGACGCTCTGGCGGAAGCACAGCGCCTAGGTTATGCCGAAACCGACCCACGCGGTGATGTCGAAGGCTGGGATGCAGCGGGCAAGCTGTTGATTCTGGCGGCGACAGTGTTTGAGACGCCGCTCACTATGAATGATTTACAGGTTGAAGGCATTACAGATTTAACGCCTGAAAATATTACTGCTGCACAGCAGGCCGGGGAGTGTTACAAATTGATCGCGCAGGTGACGCGGCATGGCGGCAGTGTGCGCCCGATTCGGCTGCCCTTGAGTGATCCCCTCGCCAATGTGAACGGCGCGTTGAATGCTCTCACCCTGACGACGGATGTTATGGGCGATATCACACTGATTGGGCCGGGGGCGGGGCGGCGGCAAACAGCCTTTGCGCTGCTGGCTGACCTCTTAGCCATTCATCGTACACAGGTGGCGACGTTTGAATAAAGTTTATACAAGATAATGCCAAAACGCCCTTATACTAAAAACAGATCGATGGTGGGATATCCAAGCATGGAACAGAAACGTCGGGTGCTGATTGTTGAAGATGATGTCCATCTGCTATCGGGCATTAAAGAGATTTTAGAGCTTGGAAACTACGCTGTTACAACAGCCCATAATGGGATCGAGGGACTTCAAGCGCTTGCGAATCACAAGGATCTGCCAGATGTGATCGTGTCTGATATTGATATGCCGCATATGGACGGGTTCCATTTCCTGGAAGAGGTTCGCAAAAAAGAAAATTTGGTCAAAATCCCGTTTATTTTCCTCACGGCTTACAGTGAGCGTGAGAATAAATACAAAGGCGCTGAGTTGGGCGCGGATATGTACCTCACCAAGCCGTTCAATGCCGAAGATTTGCTGATTGAGGTCTACGCCCGTATTAAACGTAGGATTAGTATTGATGTTGTGATCGATATTGAAAAAGACATCACAATTGACAATATGCAGCACAAAATCCTCAATATGCTCAATAAGGAGTTTCAAACGCCGATCACAGGCGATGTCTATGCTCAACTCTTTCAAAAGGTTGATCGAAACGTCATGTCGGTTGAGGATATGATGGGGCTGCTGCAAGGCGTCAATACCGGGGCCAATCGACTGCGGCGGCTCGTAGAAAACTTTATCACGATGGTCGAGCTGGACAATGGCGATGTGCAACGCACCTATGAATGGCGGCGGCAGCCCGTGACCAAGCTGCGGACTCTGGCGCTGGATGCCTATCAGCAAATCACCTCGGCCAATCCGTATCAGCGCGTGTTTGAGTGCCATGTAGCGGATGATTTGCCTGAATTTATCGCCGATGTGACGCTGCTGACGATGGCGCTGCGTGAACTTCTGGACAATGCCGCCCGCTTCACAGCAGCGGACAATCACTTTGTTCTGCAGGCGCAGCAGGTCGGAGAGTGGATCGAAATCCAGGTGCAGGATTTTGGCTGCGGTCTACCCGAAGGGGAATTCGACAAAATCTGGCGGCCCTTCTACCAATTTCCGCATGAACAGGTGCAGCATCAGGGAGCTGGCTCAGGCTTGGCGATTGTCAGCGAAATCCTCAAAATTCATGGAGGGACATACAGTGTCATGAGCGACGGACGCGCAGGCAGCACCTTCACCATTCGCCTGCCGCTGCACCCGCCTGCCCTCCCGTTGCGTACTGGACGAGTGAGTGGGAATATGAGACAAAAATATCGCGTATTGATTGTCGAGGATGATGCACACCTTCTTTCCGGCATCAAGGAGATCCTGGAACTTGAAGACTATGCCGTGACCACCGCGCACAATGGCGTTGAGGGCCTGCGTGTCCTGAATGAACAGGCTGACCCACCGGATATCATCGTGTCGGATGTTGCCATGCCCTATATGGATGGCTTCCGCTTTCTGGAAGAGGTTCGCAAGCAGGATCGATGGGTCAAAATCCCCTTCATCTTCCTCACGGCACATGGTGAACGGACGGATCGCCATAAGGGAGCGCAGTTGGGGGCCGATGTGTATCTGACGAAGCCCTTTAACGCCGAAGATTTGCTCGTGTCGGTGCGCACCCGCATTGACCGTGCGACGAAGATTAAAAAGGCGGGCGATGGCGAAGTCAAGGATATGAAGCGCAAAATCCTCACCATCCTCAATCACGAGTTCCGCACGCCGCTAACCCTGGTCGTGGCGTATGCCGAACTGCTGAAGGAATTTGATCCTGAAACGATGGGCGAAGAGGATGTGATGACCTTCCTCAAAGGCGTCAATTCAGGAGCCAATCGGTTGCGGCGGCTGGTGGAGAATTTTATCACGCTGGTGGAACTGGAGAGCGGCGATGCCCAGAACACCTATGATATGCGTCGTAAGCCTATTGTGCGCCTTCACGATCTGATGATGGACGCCTTCCAGCAAATCACCTATCCGAATGAAGAACCTCGTACCTTTGAATCGCATGTGGCTGAGGATATCCCGGAATTTGTCGGCGATGCCCAGATGATCACGGTCATGATGCGCGAACTGCTGGACAACGCGGCCAAGTTCACGCCTGTCGACAGCCGCTTCATCCTGAGAGCCGAGTGTGTGGGGGAGTGGGTCGAAATCCAGGTGCAGGATTTTGGGCGCGGCATCCCCGTCAGCGAATACGACAAGGTGTGGCAGGCGTTTTATCAATATGAACGCGATAAATTTGAGCACCAGGGCGCTGGATCGGGGCTGGCAATTGTCGATGGCATCCTCAAAATTCACGGCGGCGAACGCAGCGTGATGAGTGAGGAGGGCCAGGGCAGTACGTTCACCATTCGGCTGCCGCTGCAACCGCCATCTGTCACGCCTCGTATAGAGGAATAGTCATTAGGCGGGACGTTTCCCGCACGTAAGCCTTTGTGATATACTCATTTTACCCATTGTCTGATTATTCAGAGTCGAGGAACTGTCGGAACATGCCCTCTCTACTCCAAAAAGTCCAAACGCTCATTAGCGCCAACATGCACGGTCTTGTCGATCGTGCTCTGGAAGCCAATTCCATCAAGGTTATCGATGAACATATCCGCCAGGTCGAAAGCAATCTTGGGGCACTCGAAGACTCTGCTGCCACCGTCGGTGGAACCGTGCGTACCCTCAAGCGTAAGTACGAGGAATTCGCCGCCGCTGCTGAAAAGCTGGATCGTGATATCGACACCCTGATTCTGCGGGGCCGCGATGATCTGGCGAGTGCGGCCCAGGCCGAACTCAACACCAAGCAGCAGTTGGCGCAGGAATACTACGAACAGTGGCAGTCGCAGGAAGGCCAGTATAAGAAGATGCTGGATATGCGCCTGAAGCTGGAAAGTCGTCTCGTGTCGATCAAGCAGGAACGCGAGAAGATCCGTTCGCTGCTGGAACTGGCCGAATCCAAGAAAGTCCTGGTCAAGACGATCAAGGGCCTCGATGGAATTGCCAAGTCCGGTGATGTGGAAGTGGACAGCCTCGCCGACCAGATTCGCGGACGGATTGATCGGGAAGATGCCCGCCTGGAAATGGCCTCGCGCAATCTGACCGACGATATCAACGAAGCTGTGGGCAATACCACCATCGATCTGCAACTGGAAGAACGCAAAGCGCGTTTGCTCGGCAAGAAGGAATAAGGGCTTCCCGCGCTTTTTTGGTGAAGGAAAAAGCCCATCGTCTGCACACAGCCCGCGCACGACACGATATTTATGGATGATCCACTGGATCGTTCACGTTCCCTGGGAGGGCGGATCGGGCAGGTGCGATCCGCCTTTCTGCCATTTTATGAGCCGCCGTCATACGGCTGTTATATGGATGTGCCATACTACACCCAATAGAATGCAAACCCCATCAAGGGCGCAGCACGCTGCGCCCCTACAAAGGGCGAGGAGACGTAAAAAGACTCTGCCCCTGTGGAGGAGTTGGGGTGATGGATGAGCAGGTGGACGCATCATAACACCTGTACAAAAGTTCACGTTCAAGCCCACACTCAATATCTCGCGTGTGAGAGTCAAAAGGAAAACCGATGTCTATCAAAGAAGAGTCGCGCCGCCAGGTTCTCAGCACACTCGTCTTGAATGCCCTGCTGCGGTGGGAAACCGCCGTGACTATCCTGGTCACGATGATTTTGTTCCTGTTCGTGCGTGATATGAATGTCGCGGGGATCGCATGGCGGCCTGAGTTCTGGCTGATCCTGGGGGTGCTGGCCGAAGGCGCACTCGTCGTCTCCACGATCACAGACCCCGATGAAGCCCAGGAAGCGCTGGCCCGCGATTTTGAATCGCGCTATCAGATCGACCACATTCAAAGTGCGGTCAGCCGCGAACGCCTGAAATCAGCGATGGAGTACCGCCGCAACATGATGAAACTCGTCAAGCGGCATCAGGGCGCGATGCGAATCCATCTGCGCCAGACGGTTGAGGATATCAATGAGTGGATCGGCCATATGTACACCCTGGCCGAGCACATCGATGCCTCCGAGGGCAACGAGATCGTTGACCGTGACCTGCGCGAAGTGCCGCAAAAAATCATCAAGGTGCGTCAGCGCATTGACCTGGAAAAAGATGAGCGCGTCAAGCAGGATCTCACGGCCCAATTGAAGCAGCTTGAGCAGCAGCGCCTGAATCTGGAAGCCACTGTCAACAGCTCCAAGCGAGCGGAGATTCAGCTTGAGAGCACGCTCTCATCGCTCGGCACGATCTACGCGCAGATGTCGCTGCTCGGCACAAAAGAGGTCGACAGCGGACGGGCGCAGCGCCTGGGCAGTGAGATCAAGGATGAAATCTCCAACCTGCAAGACACCATCGAGGCGATGGACGAGGTGCAGACCTCGCAGCGCCGCCTGGAAGCATAAGACCTGACCCCTCACCTCCCAACCTCCTCTCCCACAAGGGGCGAGGAGGAGCAGGACAAATCAGAAAAAACGAACGCCGTTGATCTGTTTTGCACCCCAGGGCAATCGCGTCACATCGTAATTTCTTGAAATTGAGCGTTCACAATGGTTTTTGTAGGGGCGCAGCACGCTGCGCCCCTACATAGATACCTTCTATGGACTTTTGTGAACCAAAAAATTTAAGACGCAGTAATCATTCACCTATCCGTGAGAATCGTGGGTTTGTAGGGGCACGATGTATCGTGCCCTGGTGATTTGTAGGGAATTTGGCGTGGGCGCGATGCATCGCGCCCCTACGAGGGCGTTTGTCGCATGGATAGGTGAATGATTACAAGACGCAATCGCCCTATTTTTCACCCCTCTAGCCACGCAGTGGGAGAGGGGCCGGGGGTGAGGGGTTACAGCCAAACATCGTGTGTCTGCGCGGATACCCCAGGCGGGCGTTTTCTCTGTGGTTTAGGCGCGGAATGCTGTATCATCGGTCCGGATTTCAGCGAAAGATCAGCCTATGCAGCCGCCCGCCAACAACAATCCGAACAATCGCAAAATGCAGCTTGAATATCCTCCCACGCTCACGGCCACCTATGCCAATACCGCCCTCATCAGCCACAGCGCTTACGAATTCATCATCGATTTCATCCAGATGATGCCGCCCGATGGCCGCGCCCGTGTGCAGCAGCGCCTGATTATGACGCCGACCCATGCCAAGCTGTTTATGCTGGCGCTGCAAGAAAATATTGAGCGCTATGAGACCGTCAATGGCCCGATTGCTGTGCCGCCGCGCCCGGAAACATTGGCCGAACAGTTGTTTCGCCCGACATCCCCCAAATCGCCTGACGCCCCCGCTGCTGATGACCAGGAGGGCGAATGAGCCTCGACTCTCTGACCACGATTGCTGATGGGATTCGCGCTGATCTGAGCGCCCGCAACGCCGCCCGCGATAAAGCCCTCGTCCAATCGCGGGAATTGATCCGCCACTGCGCCGAGTGCATCCGTGCTGTGCATCGGCGCGAATGGGACAATGCCGATCAAAAACTGGCGCTGATTCGCACGCTGGCCGTTGACATGCACAAGGGCGTGACACAATATCCCGACCTGATGAACGCGGGTTATATCCAGGATGCCCTCAAGGAGTTGGTGGAGGCGCACGCCATGAATGCCATGATTCGTGATCTGCCACTGCCCACGCCCGCTGAGTTGCATGTCGAGAGCGCGTCCTATCTCAACGGCCTGAGCGAGGCCGCGACAGAACTGCGGCGCTTCATCCTGGATGCCATGCGCCGTTCATCGGAGCACAGCGCGGAGGCTGAGCGACTGCTGGCCTGGATGGATGCGATTTACGATCAGATGGTGACGTTCGATTTCCCGGATGCGCTCACGGGAGGGCTGCGCCGCCAGACGGATGTTTTGCGCGGGGTGCTGGAGCGCACACGCGGCGATCTGACGACCAGTCTGCGCCAACAGGGGCTGCAAGACGCCCTCGCCAAACTGGAAGGGCGCTTTGGCCTGTCTCCCACTGAGGCAAACGACGAATGAACCCGCCGCTGCGCCTTCTCAGTGTGTTTCCGTCCGATCACGCGCCGCAGTGGATTGTGTCTGTGCCTGAGCATGATGCCTGGGCTGCCGCCAGCCTGCTCAAGCGGCGCGGATGGATGCTGCTATTGCCGGATTGGGGCGGCTGCGTGCGCCTAACACAGGCGAGTATTCGGCGCGGCTGTACCTATCGGGGCCGCCCGCTGCCTGCCCGCATTCGCCTGCTGGCCTATCTGCTGGCGGATTATGTCGATCAAAAGATCATGCCGGAGGGGTTGTGCGTGGCGCTGTGCAGCGATTCGCCGACTGGCCCGCGTCAGGATTATGCCTATCAACAGACGCTGCACGCCTTAAGCGCCCAGTTGAAAGCCTGATCCCTCACCCCCGGCCCCTCTCGCACTGCGTGGCTAGAGGGGTGCAAAACATCAGCGCCGCAGCCAGGTGAGGGCGCTCTCGCGTTCGCATTTTGAGAACATCTTCATCGCCATGTGACTGTTGAGATTGACGATCCGCATCATCAGGTTGACCAATGTCGTATGCGTAATACTCTTTTGGGCTGACAAGATGATTTTATATCAGAAATGAATTGAAATAAAGTCTTTTTCGTTTATAAAAATGTTATATCCATCCGCTTATCTGGGTCAATCCTGACCCGAATCGAAGGCGGGCCTGCACTTGTCGTTTTTGAGGAAGCAAGCTAAACTGCCTAAAGGTGAAATGCGTCTTATCATCATCTGTGCATTTACCCTCACAGCCTCCGGCGTTTACTGCCGACTGTGCCGTTATAAACGCGAGCCATCATCGCACGAGTGACCCGCAAACAGGGAGAGGGAATATGCAGGGGAGCGACAGCTATCGCCTGATTGTCCGTCGAGGGCCACAGCCCAACCAGGTATATGAACTCACGGATGACGTGATGAATCTGGGACGGGATATTACCAACCAACTCGTGATTAATGACCGAGAAGTGAGCCGTCATCATCTGCGCTTTGTGCGTGGAGCCGATGGTTACACGATGGAAGACCTGGGCAGCACCAACGGAACCTTCATCAATGGGCGGCGCGTCACGGGCGCGACCCTGTTGAAAAATGGCGACATGATCGGCCTGGGAGAGACCGTGACCCTCGGTTACGAGGCCGTGCGGGCGGGCATGAACAATGTCGCCGTCTATCCCTCACCCAGTGCGGGCCAACCGACGATCCCGGCGCAGGCTGCACCACCCGCTGCCCAACCCTATCAACCTCCGCAAAACTCAGCGCCTGCCGCGCAGCCGCCAGCGGCCAGTCCGTATCAGCCGCCGTATCAACCGCAGCCTGCCACTGATCCGTATGCGGCTCCTCCGCCTGCCTATCAACAGCCGCAGCCCATGTATCAGCAGCCTGCCTACAATGATCCCTATGCACAGCAGGCTCAACAGCAGCAGCCCGCCTATAACGATCCCTATCAGCAGGCGTACAATCCGCCGCCCCCACCCGGCTATGCGGGTTCGGGCTACGATCAGCATGATCCGTTTGGGATGCGCGAAGAAGAACCCAACAACGGGACGCGCATTTTCCTCTATGGCTGTGCCGCTGTCATGCTGTTGTGCTGCTGCTGCTCCGTGATCGGCTTCGTAGCGGTGGACAGCCTGTGCCTGTACGATAGAATCCCGCTGCTAGGCGACACCATTCGTGCGCTTGGCATCGGCATCAAATGCACGCGCTAGAGCGTGTTATGCACTTATTGTTTGGTCGTCACCCCTCATCCCAACCCCTCTCCCACTGCGCGGTAGAGGGGTTGGGGTGAGGGACTAACTCTGCGCGTCTTCCCCAACTAAAACAAAAGGACACATCGCTGAGCGGTGTGTCCTTTTATGTTGTATCCACTGCTCTTAGGCTTTTCCAGGTTAAAACAGAGACCAAGACGATGTAGGGCTTTTCCAGATTAAAACAGAGACCAAGACGATGTAGAATAAAAGGACAAGCCACAAGATAATCACGGACGACGATC
>DAOTUR010000571.1:0-1721 GCA_034436915.1 Anaerolineae bacterium | reverse complement strand
ACGCGGCGGTCAACATCGGACGCCGGGCGTCAGTCAGTGCGCCGTACGCGGTGTGTATGTTGGGTGCAAAACCCGTCACAACTGCAAGCCCCCGCCTTTAGGCGTGGGGTATTTGACATAAGGCAACAGGGCTGTGCAACTCTGATGCATTTCTTGTACAGGAGTGAAGCATGGGATGGTTCAATCTATGTTTGCCCCTCGTGACTCCGTATAATAGGGGGATTGAGTCGTCAGTAGAGTGTGTACCCAATGACCTTACAAGATAAAATTCGCAATTTCTCGATTATTGCCCATGTTGATCATGGTAAAAGCACGCTGGCAGACCGTCTATTGGAGATGACCAACACGGTGGCGCGGCGCGATATGCAGGAACAACTCCTCGACAGCATGGATTTGGAGCGCGAACGCGGCGTCACCATCAAAGCCTCTGCCGTGCGGATGACCTATCTGGCGGATGATGGCGTTGAATATCTCATCAATCTGATCGATACCCCCGGCCACGTCGATTTCACGTATGAAGTGAGCCGTGCGCTGCAAGCCTGCGAGGGCGCTTTGCTGGTGGTGGATGCCAGCCAGGGCATCGAAGCCCAGACGCTGACCAATGTGTATCTCGCGCTGGAACAGAACCTGGAAATTGTGGCCGTCATCAACAAGATTGATCTGCCCGCCGCCCGCCCTGACGATATCGCTCAGGAAGTGGAAGAACTGCTCGGCAGTGATGCGATGGATATGCTGCGGATTTCGGCCAAAAATGGCATTGGCGTGCGCGATGTGCTGGAAGCGGTTGTCAAGCGCATCCCGTCTCCCAAAGGCAACCTGAATGCACCGCTGCGGGCGCTGGTGTTTGACTCACACTACGATATCTACAAAGGCGTCATCGCCTATGTGCGCGTGATTGATGGCAGCATCACGAAGCGTGACATGCTGCGCCTGATGGTGACGGATGCCCGTTTTGAGCCTGTTGAACTGGGCGTTTTTACACCTCGGATGCATGTGATTGAGTCGTTGGGGGCAGGGGAGGTCGGTTATATCGCAACGGGCTTTAAGACCGTCCGCGAATGCCGCGTGGGTGATACCATCACATTGTTGCACAACGGCGCGACAGAACCCCTTCCGGGCTATAAACAGAGCAAGCCGATGGTGTTTGCAGGCATCTATCCCACCGACAATGACGATTACGGCGAACTGCGCGACGCGCTGGACAAACTTCAGCTCAATGACTCATCGCTGGTATATCTGCCGGAAACATCGCAGGCGCTGGGCTTTGGTTTCCGCGTTGGCTTCCTGGGCCTGTTCCATATGGAGATCATCCAGGAACGGCTGGAGCGCGAATACAATCTCGATCTGCTGGCGACAGCGCCGAGCGTGGAGTATGAAATTCTCAAGCGCAACGGCGATATTATCCGCATCGACAGCCCCGCCGATCTGCCGGATGAGAGTATCATTGACGAAATCCGCGAACCCTGGATGAAAATCCAGATTTACACGCCGCAGAGCTACATTGGCGCAATCATGGATCTGGTCATCAAGAAGCGCGGCGAATTTGTCACGACGGAGTATCTGGATGCGACCCGTGTGACGCTGCATTACCTCCTGCCGCTGTCCGAACTGATCATCGACTTCTATGATCGCCTCAAGACGGTGACACAGGGCTACGCCAGCCTGGATTACCAACTCGATATCTATAAGACCGAAGACCTCGTGAAGATGGATATCCTCGT
>DAOTUR010000570.1:0-5809 GCA_034436915.1 Anaerolineae bacterium | reverse complement strand
TCTGTAAAGCGGCAAACGCCACCCTTTTAAGCTCTTTATCCTGTCCAAAGAGACATTTAATAGAATATCCATCGATATTCCAAGTGTCTTTGAGAAAGAATTTATTCAATCTCATGCGTCGGCCCTTCGCCCACCGCATGGCTCACGAGGATGTTGCGTTGGAGCTGTTCGACCTGTTCGGGTGCGATGATCTTGTTTTTGAACGCGCCAAAGCCCGTCGTAATGCCATAGGCGATACGGCCCTCGGTGAGCAGTGTCTGCACCGCCTGCGCCGCCCGCTCGATGCGCGTTTTGGCGTGGGCGGCAATGACCACGAAGAGTGCGCTCGGTTTGCCATAGGCCACCGCCATCACCTGCTCGATGCTGAGATGTTCGTCGTCTAATTCAATCGTCTGGATCATAATATTTTTCCGTGTTTGATGACTTTATCGACCAGATTGCCGCCAAAGTGATAGGCCAGATGGCGGTAATCCGGCGCGTTGATGATCAGAATATCGGCCTGCTTACCCACCTGAATCGAGCCAACTTTATCGCCCATCCCTACCGCATAGGCCGCGTTGATCGTGCTGGCATTCAAGGCTTCTGAGGGCAGCAGGTGTTGATAGCGGCAGGCAATCGCCATGACCAGCGGCATCGAGGGACAGGGGGCCGAGCCGGGGTTGTAATCCGTCGCCAATGCCACTGCCGCGCCTGCATCGATCATGCCGCGTGCATCGGCAAAGTGCGTGCTGCCAAAATTGAAATTCACCGCCGGGATGATGACACTCACCGTGTCCGACGCGGCCAAATGCGTGACCTCCTCGGCACTCGTCATGTCCAGATGATCGATGCTGACCGCGCCCAGATCAACAGCCATCTTTGCGCCGCCCAGGTTGACGAACTCATCGACATGCGCCTTAATCTGCATCCCATAGGCAGCACCCGCCTGCAAAATCCGCTGTGCCTGATCGAGATTGAAGGCGTTTTGCTCACAGAAGACATCGATGAAAAATGGCGTGTTTTGCGCGGCAAAGTGCGAATCGCGGAACCAGTTGGCGGCTGTCGGGATCATCTTGTCGATGATGTACTGCGTAAACTCCTCGGCTCGCCCCTGATATTCCGGCGGGATGGCATGTGCGCCCAAGAAGGTGGGGATAATCGTCATCGGATGCAGTTGATCAAGCATGGCAATCGCCAGCAGCATCTCAATCTCACTGACGAGATTCAGGCCGTAGCCCGTTTTGATCTCGGCTGTCGTCGTACCCAGGGCCAGCATCTCATTCAGGCGCGGATATGTGAGCCGTACCAGCCCTTCCAGCGTGGCCTTACGCACCTGCTCCATCGTGCTGAGGATGCCGCCGCCCGCCGCCATGATCTCCTGATAGGTCTTGCCCTGGAGCCGCATCTCAAATTCCGCCGCCCGATCTCCGGCATAGACGACGTGCGTATGAGCATCGACGAAGCCTGGACATACGACCTTGCCGCGCACATCCATCACATCAAAATCGCCCAAGACCTCATAGCGGCGCAGCAAATCGTCGCTGCGCCCCACATCAATGATGAGGCCGTTTTCAATCGCCAGCGCCCCATCTTCCATCAGGCCGATATCGCGCATGGCGTCGCCGCGTTTGGGGCCATCGCTGGCACAGGTAATGAGCGTGGCATGGGTGATTAACAGATCAAGCATAGTTATTTGCCCATCATCGGAATGTTGATGCCGTTGGCTTTAGCGAATTCAATCGCTTCGGGGTAGCCCGCGTCCGCGTGGCGCACGACGCCCATGCCCGGATCAGTCGTCAAGACGCGAGTGAGGCGCTTGGCGGCTTCGGGCGTGCCATCGGCGACAATCACCTGCCCGGCATGGATGCTGTAGCCAATGCCCACGCCGCCGCCATGATGGATACTCACCCAGGTCGCGCCGCCGACGGCATTGATCATCGCATTCAGCCGCGGCCAATCGGCAATCGCATCAGAGCCATCGCGCATCGCTTCCGTCTCGCGGTTGGGGCTGGCGACGGAACCGCTGTCCAGATGATCGCGCCCAATCACAATCGGGGCCTCGACTTCGCCTGATGCGACCATCTCATTGAGGCGCAACCCCGCTTTCAGACGATCTCCATAGCCCAACCAGCAGATGCGGGCGGGCAGCCCTTGAAACTCGATCTGCGTTCCAGCCATGTCCAGCCAGCGGTTGAGATGCTCATCATCGGGGAAGAGCGCTTTCATGGCGCGGTCTGTGGCATAGATATCTTCGGGATTGCCCGACAGCGCGACCCAGCGGAACGGCCCTTTGCCCTCGCAGAACAGCGGGCGAATATACGCCGGGACGAAGCCGGGATAATCAAAAGCGTTTTTGACACCATAGTCATAGGCCCGCTGGCGCAGATTGTTGCCATAATCGAAGACCACGCTGCCCCTGGCCTTGAAATCGAGCATGGCTCGCACATGCGCGGCCATACTTGCCATCGCTCGTTCTTCATAGGCTTTCTGGTCGCTCTCGCGCAGCAGCTTGGCCTCGGCCAGCGTCAATCCTGCTGGAATATAGCCGTAGAGGATATCATGTGCTGATGTCTGATCGGTGACGACATCCGGCACAATTCCGCGTGCCACCAGTTCCGGCAAAATCGTGGCAGCATTGCCGATCAGCGCGATTGATTTTGGCGTGCCGCTCTTCACCGCCTCATCAACCCATGTCATCGCTTCTTCCAGGCTATCGCTGATAGCGTTGATCTGGCGCATAGCGAGCCGCCGTTCCGCCCGCCAGCGATCCACCTCCA
Organism: Anaerolineae bacterium; assembly: GCA_034436915.1. Lineage (GTDB taxonomy): Bacteria > Chloroflexota > Anaerolineae > Aggregatilineales > Phototrophicaceae > JALHOR01. Next base: position 3,053 of record DAOTUR010000570.1, on the reverse strand, counting down.
CCAGCAGGCCCACGCCCTCATTCATGGTGATGGCAAGCGCCTGTGCGCCGCCCATCTCCCCCAGGCCCGCCGTGAGCACAAACTTGCTTTTGAGCGTCCCCCATCCTATCTGCCGCGCCAACGCCCCAAATGTCTCGTATGTGCCTTGCAGAATGCCCTGTGTGCCGATGTAAATCCAACTGCCAGCGGTCATCTGCCCGTACATGATGAGACCTTCTTTTTCCCATTTGTCGAAGTTTTCCTGCGTCGCCCATTTGGGGACAATGTTGGAATTGGCGATCAGGACACGCGGCGCATCTTCATGAGTACGAAACACCGCCACAGGCTTGCCCGATTGGACGAGCAGCGTTTCGTCAATATCCAGGCGGCGCAGGCAGTCCAGAATCGCATCGAACGAATCCCAGTTGCGAGCCGCTTTGCCACGCCCGCCGTATACAATGAGATTGTCCGGGTCAAAGGCGACCTGTGGATCAAGATTGTTTTGCAGCATCCGATAGGCGGCCTCGATCTGCCAATTTTTGCAGGTGAGCGTTGTGCCGCGTGGCGATTGAATAGGACGAACCATCATGATATCTCCTGAAGAATTTAAAATTTGAATTTGTATGTTTGATGTCGCATCCGTAAGCTATTCATTACTCTCGCCCGAATGACCTGCCATCAAAAAATGCCAGATCACCACCGCCGCCAGCCGACTCGTGCGGTTGTCGATGTCATACGCAGGGTTGACCTCGGTAAGTTCAAGAATTCGCGTGCGGGCTTCGCGGGCGGCATAGGCCACAATCTCACACAGGGTGTCGCCCATCATACCGAGAGCGTTCGGGGCGCTGACGCCGGGGGCATCGCTGCTGCGTAGCACATCCATATCGATCCCCCAGAAGACAGCCGGAGCAGTATGGGCCTTCAAAATGTGCCGAAAGACCTCTCTAATACCCAGATCATACAAATCTCGCAGGCTGAACGTTTTTGCACCCTTCTCATGCAAATAGGCCAGATGACTTTCTGACACCGCAAAATGTTGATAACCCATCTCATAAAAGTTCTGCGGCACAACAAATCCGCCTTCCAGCAGCATCCGATACGGCGTACCGCTGTGACGGATTTCGCTCTCGCGCACATCCAGATGGGCATCAATATTGAACACCAGCAGCTCATCGATCACCTGCGACAGGCCCGCACAGTCCGGGAACGAGATATCGTTGCCCCCACCCAAGCTGATGAGAATCTTGCCATCGGCCATCACCTGACGGACGATGCGCTGCTGAATCGTGTGCGTCTCTTCCAATGTCGGCTGAATGATTGTATTGCCCAGATCAAAGAGCATCATGCCACTCCAGGCCATCAATCGATACAGACATGTGCGGATGGCGTGCGGCGCAGCAGCGGCTCCCACCCGTCCGCCATTGCGCCGCACGCCTTCATCCTGCGGGCATCCGAGCAAGACATAGCGGGCGTTGGCATAATCGGCGGGCTGCCAGCGCACAATCTCTCCCAGGCGCGGATCGCCGCTCTCATTGCGATGAAAAAAGAGCGCCTCATCTGGGCGCGTGGTGTTGGCAAACACATCGAATGGCAAGATGAACCCCCCGTTTGAGAACATGGGTATCATTACTCTGATAGGGTGCGAGGTCAATGACGCCTGTAGAAAATGAATAAACCTCTCTCTCATGAGAGGTGTTGCATTTTATGACAAGTGCAGGACTCGTACAGGACACTGTCAAATCATGCAGCACCTGAAATGATTCCAGGCAAAAGTGTTGATCACATCCATAATCTTAGAATATATGCTAAGATTATGGAGAAATTATCCAACTTCCATCGTCGTTTTTGAGATACATCTCGTCGCTATCCGCAGCATATGAAATGCCCTTCTCTCAGGAAGAAGACCTCTGATGTCAACATCACAGTATGATTTTTCTCTCCAGCCATCGTCCTATAATCAGCACCCGGATTTGACGGCAGTGCTCCAGGCTGCCGCACAGCACATCAGCCAGAGCGATCTGCTCCCTGCTCAGCGTTCGCTCACAGCCAGAGCGTATGCCTCCGCATTCCAGGCGTTTTATATCTGGGCCAGCGAGACCAATCGGCCTGTCCCCACCAAAGCCAATCTCGAGACGTGGCGCGATGACATGGCCCAATCCGGCACAGTCTCGACATCCACCATCAATACACGGCTGGCGGCGCTGCGTAAGCTGCTCAACACCGCCGCCGACTCACTGATCGATGTGAATTGGAAGCTCACCCTGCGCGATTGGGCCAAAGTCAAGAGCGCCAAAATCGTCTATCAGCAGGATCGGATTGAAGAGGACTACGGGCGGCGTTTGACCATTGCCCAGGTCACACAGTTGTTTGATGTCATCGGCGTTCAGCATGTGAGGGCCTTGCGGGATCGTGCTGTCGTCGCACTGGGGGTTGGTGCAGGATTACGAGTGAGTGAGATCGTGGGCCTCACGGTACGCGATGTGTTCTTCACGCAGTCCAAAGGTGTCTATGGCATTCGTATCCGCCGCACCAAGCACGCCAAAGCCCGGATTGTCGTCTTAGGCGATGTCCATATCTGGGTGCTGCGGATCGTGCGCGAATACTGCAATGCCAGCGGCCTGGAGACCCATGTAACCAGCGACGCGCATGTCATTCGCGGGGTGCGGAAAGGCCGTGCGGCAACCTATACCTCCTACGGCACGCGGCTGTCGATACGGCAGGTGCAGGATTTGTTGAGCGATTACACCCTGATCGATGAGACAGGTGCGGCGTTTTCCGTGCGGCCCCATGATCTGCGCCGCACGTTTGCAAAATTGAGCCATGATCAGAAGATGACGTTTAGTGCGCTGCGCGACCAGTTGGGACACGCCACCATCGCCCAGACTGAGCGCTACGTCGGTCAGACGGTGGATTGGTCGGAACGCCTGCTCAATTGGACACCGGACGAGGATGTCTCGTGACATACTCCCATGCCTAAAGGCAGGGGCTTCTGCCGTGAACGCCGGATGCCCTGCTTGACGCAAGGTCTTTCTCCGACTGAGACAGTATGAGCCAATGCCCTGGCTCAAAATCAT
>DAOTUR010000569.1:0-12309 GCA_034436915.1 Anaerolineae bacterium | reverse complement strand
GACCTAAATTATTGACCAGATAATCAAGCACAAGAGTTAACAAAGGATGAAGTGATGCCTAAAAACCAGCCTGAGTAGTTACGATACGACGCTCATCTACATTCGAGGCACCCCGCGTGCCCTTCAGCAAGCAGTCGAGACAATCGCCTGGGAATAAACCCTGCAACTGTTGCCTCGCTTCCCGTTTTAGTAGGGATCTTTTGCATCCGCACACGATGTCTCTGATTGAGCGGCTCTCTCCTGCATCGGCTGACACTCTGTATGGCTGAGTCTCGCACCCATAATCTTCATGTCCCATTTCTGGCGTATCCTGTAGATACCCCGATCATGGCGCTTGTGCCGCCTGTGATCTTGTTTCTGGCCTCACAGCGATTTTTCATGCGCGGGATTGTCGTCACAAGCGTGGATAAATAACACCTGGGGCAAATCGTCACTGTGAGGTGGGAGGTGAGATAGGCAGTCCGCCTTTAGGCGTGGGGAGCGCTCACACCAGGTCAAGAAGCCACGTACCCATGTTCGGGCCGACGGGCAGCGCCTTGCACGCCTCGACAAAGGCGGGCAGGGCATCGGGCGAGTTGGGATCATCCACCAGCGATGAGAAAATCACGGCGCGTGCGGCGGCGAGGGGACGCCTTGCCCACCACAGAGGCAGGCGGAAGGTTATAAATTTTCCTCTGTTGGGGCGCAATGCATTGCGCCCGTACAATAATGATAGATTTGTTGGGGCGCATCTATTGCGCCCATACACTTCTCAATCGGTATAAAAGTGGGATTTCAGGTCTTCTTCGGCAATATAGGTGCAGGCTTGTCGATAAATCGCTAGCAGCGTTCCCGTTGAAACGGCCTGCCGCGTATGGATTGGCACATTCAAGGTTTGTTTCTGCCCATCAACGGTGCGGCGTAATTTGTGGTGACTTCCCTTGATACTGATGACCTCAAATCCAAAGGTTTCCAGGATGGCAGCAATGTCTATGCCTGATAATCTACGCAATTTCGGCATAATTGTCCGGTAGTTCCATCGTGATGAGCAGGCGCGGATGGGGGACGAGATTATAGACCTCTACGGTGTCTTCCCCTTCTAATGCAACAGCGATCAGCTCATGAATGTTTTTCATAAGTTCGCCCCACGTCCGCCCATTAGTGACAGCGGCGATCTCATTGCAGGACGCGACATAGTAGGACTGTCCGTCGTCGCCTTCGGCCTGCCCATCATGATACTCGACACGAATATGCAGTGTATCGTTGGGAGATGTCATTCGCCTGGTTCCTCACTCATGTTCAGCAGCTCTCTTAGATTATAGTTCACACTGGTCACGTTGAAATCAGGCTCTTTCTGGAACGGCTGACGCACGCAGCGCGGCGGATGGGCGCGGTTGCCTTCGACAATCACCAGCGCCAGAATAAACTGCTGATGGTCAGGGCAAAGCCAATCGTGCCTTTTCGCCCCTCATTCCCCGTTGGTCTGCACGATTGAACTCCTGGCAGGCCGAGCGCCTGAACAGCATCGGCATCACGCAGTATCGCCAACTGGCGCAGGCTGATCCCTCACGTCTGCTAAAAGAAACTGAACGAAATGCTTGTGAATTTCCGCAAGGCTGTACTAGTCGCGTTCTGGATGGCACAGGCGCGGGCGCTTATCTCGCGGCAGGTCGCACCTCATGACCTCAAAGGCTGGTCATTTAAGGAGTGGAAGATTTGTCAGATGGAAGCCGCCCGTCCCGGCTTGAAGGCCAGACTTGTGGCGGAATTCCGTGATAAGGCTTTTCCAGGTTAAAACAGAGACCAAGACGATGTAGAATAAAAGGACAAGCCACAAGATAATCACGGACGACAATCCAAAAATGGTTTGTTCGTATTGCCCCTCTCTGAATGGGAACAGCTATTTCTTTTGAAAAGCCTAAGGGTTGGCTCAAATATCAGCCTGAGCTGCCGCGTGATTTTCTCTACTTGATTGAGAATTTGTTGCTGTAATGATGTGTAAGGCGGCCACGCCCTGCGTTGTTGTTCATAAGAAGAACGTAGCTTCAAGCTTTGATCCCAGCCCCGAAGACGCCTACCATAATGCAGACAGCCTATCATCCTGATAGGCCGATTTGATTTGTGTCTCTGGCACGCCGTGAGCTGAAGGCTTCGGGCGTAATCCTGCTGCTCAAGCGATCATTTGATTTTAAGCGGATTAAGGCGAAGGGCTGGTATGTGCCAATCCTGCTGCTGCTACCAGTCGTGAGCGTATTGTGACACTCCACCACGTCTAAAGACGTGTAGTTTCTCATCGGCAGACTCAATCTGGCGTGTTATCTGGCACTGAGTCGACGTGATCTGCGCGATCTCCAGGCGGCACTGGCCCGTCTGGGTTATCGCGGCCAAGCTCCACATGAACCTCGTGATGCCCTCTGTTTGGAACAAGAGGAATAATACCGCCTTCAAGGATATGGTCATCCAGCGTGATTCGAGTGACACCGCGATTGACCTTCTGCGGATTATGGACATGAATATTATAGAAGGCGTCGCCGTCTCGATACGTCATCTCATAGCCTTCCCAATCCGCAGGGATACACGGATTGATGATCAAATGATCGCCTTGACGCTGTAAGCCGAGAAGCGCCTCAATGCCGAGACGATACATCCAACTCGCTGACCCTGTGTACCATGTCCATCCGCCGCGACCATTATAGGGCGCGACGCTGTAAACATCGGCAGCGATTACGTAGGGTTCAACACGGTATTTTTGTGCGTCATCAGGCGTCGCACTGTGAAAGATAGGATTGAGAAGTTTGAACAGGTCGCCCGCACGATCTCCCTGTCCAAGCTGTGCAAAGGCCCAGATTGTCCAGATAGCCGCATGGGTGTATTGTCCGCCGTTTTCACGAATGCCCGGTGGATAGCCCTTGATATATCCGGGATCATTGGGCGTTTTATCAAAGGGCGGGGTAAACAGGAGAATAAGCTGATCCTCTGAGTGAACCAGCTTTTCAGCAACCGCAGACATGGCCTGCTCAACATGGACCGGTTCACCCGCGCCTGAGAGGACTGCCCACGATTGAGCAATCGCATCAATCTGGCACTCAAGATTTTGTGCCGATCCGAGCGGCGTCCCATTGTCATAATAGGCACGCCGATACCACGCCCCATCCCAGGCCTCTGTTTCCAGGGCCGTTTTGAGTTGCTCTGCCTGCTGATGATACATCTCGGCCTGTGTTGAATCGCCGCGCTGTTTGCAGAGAGGGGTAAATTTTGTGAGGACGCTGGACAAAAACCAACCGACCCACACACTCTCGCCGCGCCCATGCATCCCGACGCGATTCATACCATCATTCCAATCGCCCGTTCCCATCAGTGGCAGCCCGTGAACGCCTTTTGTCGAGCCGCGTTTGATGGCACGCAGACAATGCTCATACAGCGAAGCCGTCTCGGTGGACGTGTCATACTGACCATATCGCTCCTCTTCCTCAGGCTTGAGTGGTGCGCCTCTCAGGAAGGGGATTTTCTCATCCAGAATCGCGGTATCCCCTGTCGTCTCAACATAGTGGGCGACAACATACGGCAACCAGAGCAGATCATCCGAGAAGCGGGTTCTGACGCCGCGCCCGAACGGAGGATGCCACCAGTGCAGGACATCCCCCTCTTCGAACTGATGACGCGCCGCCTCAAGAATATGCTTGCGGGCGAGGCCCGGTTTTGCCAGAAGCAGCGCCATGACATCTTGCAGCTGATCGCGGAAGCCAAATGCGCCGCTTGATTGATAAAATCCGGTGCGCCCCCAGATGCGACATACCAGGGCTTGATACAGCAACCAGCGATTCAACATGATATTCATGGCAGGATCAGGGGTGTAAGCATTCACAGTGCCGAGCGTTTCATCCCAGAACGTATGGACAGCCCGCAGCTCGCGTTCAATATGGGCAGGCTCTTGATACTTATGAATCAGGCGCATGGCCTCGTCTCGGTTGGCTCCCTGACCGAGCAGGAAAAAGACTTCTTCGCTGCCGCCGATGGGCAAACCAATGTGAAGTTGAAGCGCAGCACAGGGATCAAGCCCTGGCTCGACGGTGCTTGTCAACCCAATACGAGCGAGCGCAGCGGGATGACTCACATCCCCCATACGTCCAAGGAATTCCGTGCGATCCGCCGTGAGACCGTGCAGCGATTTGCTCGCAGCGAGGAAAGCGACCCGTTCGCTGAACTCGGTGTTATAGGCGTTGCGGGCCAGAAGCGCACTGCTGCTGTGATCGTACTCGGAGAGGATATAGGGCTGTGATACGCTCCGACTGACGCCAAGCACCCACTCGGCATAGTAGGTGATAGTCACACGACGAGGCCGATCCCAGGTGTTTTGCAGATGGAGTTTGATGATCTTGACAGGATCGTCTTTGGCCGCAAACAGCAGCGTTTGCTGTTTGAGTCCCTGACTGTGATGCCCAAAAGACGAATAGCCTGCCCCATGTCGGATGAGATAAGGCTCTGAATCACGAGTTGGAAGGGGCATCGGTGACCAGATATGGCCCGTTTCTTCATCGCGCAGATACAGCGCTTCCCCAGGAGAGTCGGTCACCGGATCATTGCGCCAGGGCGTCAGACGATTTTCGCTGCTGTTCTCCGACCATGTGTAACCCGCCCCTGACTCGGACACGAGAAAGCCAAAGGTTTCGTTGGCAATCACATTGACCCAGGGCGCAGGCGTCGATTGTCCAGCCTCAAGATAAATCACGTAGTCTTTGCCATCGGGACTAAAGCCCCCATAGCCGTTGTCAAACTGTAAATCCGTCGGTCTGGGGAGCGGTGGCGTTGCTTCCAGGATGTCGAGATTTGAAAACGGTGGATTGAACACGGGCAACGGGACGCGCTTGGCCGAGAGGTAGGGCAGTTGTCCGGCAATAGGGCCTTTTGCGCCATCGAGAACGACCCGTGCGGCGGTTTGTAGGAGTGTGCTGGCCTCCTGCCCCATTTGATCGGCATTGATGACAAAGACCCCGCCGCGCTGATTCAACCATTGGCTGCTGTTCGAGCGCGTGATCAAACGTTGAAGCTGCGTTTGAAGCTCCTGCGAATAACTGCTGTCCCGTAAATTGAGAATCACCAGATCAATCATGACCTGCTGGCTGTGCCAGTAGGCATGGGCATGAAGCAACTCAAGCACGAGGGGCAGCTCGGCCACATCGCCAATCCGCACGAGAAGAATGGGGAGATCGCCCGAAATCGCATAGGCCCAGAGGCTCGATTGGCCTTTTGTATTGGCGATCAGGATATCGGCCGAGGCTCGTAAGCTGGCCTGCGGATAGAGCAGAAGCGAGAGAATCTGCTGCATCAACGACAATTCCGGCGTGCCTAATTCAAGCTGACGCAAAGCAATTTCATTCTGTCGGCGCGCAATCTCGATGGCTTGATCAAGCAGCGACTGGCTCCGATAACGATCTGCCAGAGCAGCCGCTTTCTGACGAGAGGCGGCCACCAGTGTGAGAAAGGAAAGCTGTGTGCGGCCATAGGGTTTAAGTTCAATGTCCTGCCCCAGCGCCATGATCGGATCAAGCGTAATGCCAACGGTTTGAGACAGCGCCTGACCTTTTTGGAGGGCGGCAGGGTGACGAGATGATCGTCCTCGGCCCACAAACGGCATACGATCCGTGTCATAAGCGCCTGTCGTCGGCTCCCCTTGTGGAGCAATGAGGACGTGTCCGAGATAAACCGGAACCTCATCAGCCGAGCGGGGGCGGCGATGAAAGAGCAGCATATTATTTTCGGGCAGATATTCACTTTCGATGAACAGCTTGCTAAAGGCCGCATGGCGCTCCCCCTGAGCCGCAAGCAGCACCTCGGCATAACTGGTCAGACGTAAGTGGCGGGTTTCAGGGCAATGATTAATCAGGGTGATATGGCGAATTTCCACATCATCATCCGGTGCCACTGTGACCTGCATATTTAGCGTGACATCATGGTCGCGGCGCTGGAATTCGGCTTGATGGGAATGGAATGACACCTGCTGCTGGTCGGCTGTCGCGCCCTTAGGCTGCTGTCCGGCAGACCACACTGCGCCGCTGTCCTGATCTTGAACGTAAATCCAGCTTCCTGAGGCATCAAGCGTTGTATCCGCCTCCCAACGTGTGAGGCCCAACCCCTGCCACTGACTGTAACCGCTGCCTGCATTGGTGATCAGTGTGCTGTAGCGTCCATTGGAGAGGACATGCACCTGCGGCACAGTGGTCTCATTCGGGACGTGCCACGAGGCAATCGTGATCTGTGCCTGCGCGATGGAATGCAGAGCCACTTCATCCGGATGAGGGGCTTCAATCGGTGCGTGCGTCGGGATTTTTTCCTGAAGTAGCAGCGCAAAACTCTTGATCCGAGGGTCGGCGTGAAAACGCTGAATCATGATGTTATGATCCAGATAATTGGTCAGTGATGTGAGAATCATGCCCTGATGATGGGCCATGTAAGATCGGATGACCGCATGATTCTGGCGCAGGGGGAGACGGGACAGGGTGTAATCCACCGACTCGTAAAATCCATACAGGCCGCGCATCTGAATCTCATCGAGCCGATGCATATTTTCTCGCACAGCCTGGGGACGAATATTCAGGGCCAGCAGCGAGGCATAGGGTGCAATGACCAGATCATCCATCAAGCCGCGTTTAAGACCTAAATCAGGGACACCAAAGGCGTGATACTGATAGGTCATGCCGCTGTCGAAGGCATAGTACGATGACTCCGAGATGCCCCAGGGGACATTTTTTTTGCGGCCATACGCAATTTGATGATCCACCGCCACTTCACAGCTTTGCGTCAAAAATGTCTGCTCATAGCTCTCCATGAACAGAGTCGGCATGAGATATTCAAACATCGTCCCACTCCACGAGAGCAGGACAGGCGTGTTGTTGACCTGCGTGATGGGACGCCCTAAATGCATCCAATGACTCGGTGTGACCTCGCGCTTGGCAATCGCCAGCAGGCTGACGAGCCGCGCTTCTGAGGCCAGTAAATCGTAAAAATTATCATCCAGTCGATCACTGGCGAGGTTATAGCCAATGTGAAAGACCTTGCGCTGTCGGTTGAAGAGAAAACTGAAGTCCATCGCCTGAAAATGCGTTTCCGCCTGAGCCGCCAACCGTTGATAGCCATCCAGCAGCGATTGAACCCGAGCGCGAGTCGCTTGCAGTTTTTCTTCTAATTGGGTGCACCATGCCTGTGCATCGTGAATCTGGCTGGGCGACCCGCCGCCCGTCTGTAACTGTGACCGAAGAATCCGTAAATGCGGAACAACAGCATCATAGATGGCTGCGATATCGCACAAACGAGGTGAGGGAGGAATCGCGGCCAGAACATGCTGCCATGCGGTGGCAATGGAGGCATCGCGCTCAGTTTGAATAAACAGAGCGGGGGCCTGATTGAGCGACATCAGCCAGGGCAGCAGCCAGTCGATGTCACGCCGAATTGTCGTCAGATGATGATGAAACCGCTCTGATGTGATCCGCAGCCCATTGATCATTTCAGGATTTAAGGCCGACAGATCCAATTCCAGAACGGCAATGATGAGACTGGACAGTGTAGTCCAGGCTTCATCATTGAGCCAGGTAATGAGTGCAGACCACTGCTCCGGTGCTTCAAGGATGACCTGTATGGTCTGACGCAGAGAGGTGACATATGTCCGCAGATGTTCAATCGGAATATCAGGTCGCTGCTGATAAAGCCCCTCAAGGCTTTCCTCCAGGAGACCCAATGTATCCAGCAAGCCCTGCCAGCGTTGTGGCCGAATCGCCAGCGCATTGGGCAGTTCCAGACAGGCCTGCTCCACCACAATCAGACATCCTGCCAGATTGCCGCTGTCAACAGTCGAGACATAGCGAGGCGAGAGGGCCGTCAGCGTCAGCGTATCGTACCAATTGAGCAGATGACCCTGATAATGTTCGAGCTTATCGAGCGATTCAAATGTGGCTTGCAGACGTGTGCTGAGATCGAGCTGACCAATATAGCCCAGGTCGTAAGCGGCCAGGGTCGATGTCAGCAGCAGGCCGATATTGGTGGGCGAGGTGCGATGGGCTGTAAGACGCGGGGCATCTTGAAAATGATCAGGCGGCAGCCAGTGATCTTGCGGCCCGACCACCTGCTCAAAAAAGAGCCATGTCTGTCGTGCCAGATGGCGCAGAGTGATCTCTTGATCGTCTGATAACAACGGTTCTGAGCGCGTGTTGGGCAGACTGATCCAATGGGCAATCTGAGGCGACACCCCCCATAGAATCAGGATCGGCAGAGCGAGAGGCAGCACCGTTGGATTGGCGACAAGCAGAACGATACCAAACAGACTCGCCAGAGTCGGAATCACAAGCATTTCACGCCAAACAATTTGTGCGCCGCGTGCCGCACTAAAAAAGCGGGCTGTTTGTGCCGCTGTCGTCCATTGGAGAAGCTGCCGACGGGTGATAAACAGACGCACAAGAGTGATCGTGATGGCACTGAGATTCACCAGAGCTTCATGAGGGAGAAACACCAGCGCCAGAATGAACCGCACCACATCTGGACGGCGTGATTGCAGAACCGTTTTTACGGTTTCCCTCTTGGGGCGATAATACAGCCCACTGAACAGCGACATCGACAATGGAAAGGCCAGGACTGCCAGCGCCATCAGCGTCCAGAACAGCGGTGAACCGACAAGCCCCAACCAGGCCGCGACCAGTGAGGCCAATAATGCAGGCGCGACCAGGCTGCGGCGTAAATTATCGAAAATTTTCCAACGATCCACGATTGAGAAGGTGTTGGGAAGCGTTTTACCTGCTTCGCCTGTGGGGATACGCGGCAGAAGCCAGGGCAAAAGCTGCCAATCGCCGCGAATCCAGCGATGCAAGCGGCGCGTATGGGCCAGATAGCCCGCAGGATAGTCTTCCAGTAGGAAAATATCGCTGACGAGGGCAACCCGCGCATGAATACCTTCAAACAGATCATGGCTTAAAAGAGAATTTTCCGGGATACGATTGGCGAGGCAGAGTTCAAGAATATCGACATCATAGATGCCTTTGCCGACATAGCTGCCTACGCCAAAGAGGTCTTGATACACGTCTGATGAGGCATGTGTATACAGATCAAGCCCCACCTCTCCTGCGAAAATCTGAGTAAAGCGTGATTGGCTCACGCTCACAGGTTTGATCTCGATGTGCGGCTGAAGGATCGAGTAGCCCGAAATCACTTTTCCCGTGTTGGAGTCATACTCAGCGCGATTGAGGGGATGAGCGAGGGTTGCAACCAGACGTTTTGCGCCGCCTTCGGGCAAAATCGTATCGGTGTCCAGTGTAATCACGTATTTGATGTCTGCTAAAACACTCAGATCGTTCGTCTGTGCAAGATAGGATGTGCGTTGATCGCCGCGCAGCACATGATTGAACTCCATCAGCTTGCCACGTTTGCGCTCCCAACCCATCCAACTGCCCTCAGCCGCATTCCATTGGCGCTCACGATGAAACAGATAAAAGCGTGCCGATTCCTGTGGATAGGTGGCATTGAGGGCCGCAATCCCCGCCTGAGCACGCTGAATCAGTGTGTCATCATTGGGCATGTGCTGCTGAGACGCATCAGCATAATCTGTCAGCAGCGCAAAAAAGAGCGATGGATCGGAATTACGCAAAAAATGCTGCTCCAACTGATCAAGCAGCGACTCGATATCGTCATCGTGAATCAGCAGCGTGGGAATGACGACCATCGTCTTATATTCGGACGGAATCCCCTCGCGGAAATCCAGGCGCGGCAGAAGACGGGGCGCAAGATTGTTGGTGACAACCCAGTTGATCAGCCCCGTTGTGATCGCTGTAATCGGCAGAATCGTCAGCAGACCGACGGCCACACCTTGCAGCAGATTTCCGCCGATATAGGACACATGATAGAGGGATAAAACCAGAATCAAACCCGTTAAAAGGCCAATACTGATCAGATAGGACGATGTGGGATGAGACAGAAGCCACTCACGCAGCACCAGCGATCTCGGCACATGATCATCAAATTCCTCATTGAGCTGGCGTCGCCCATCCCCGATGAGATAGTAGCCAATATGCGCCTGTCGTGATGAGGGTGTTGCGGCCTGACTGAGGGTGATGACATGTTGGGCAATCTCCTCTTCATCGCCTTTGCTGGCACGGGAAATCTGCTCAATGACTTTGCGATAGCGGTTGCGCGTATCAAAATCCATGATGGTGTAAACATTGGCAGGGTCTTGATGCAGAATCTCCTCGACATGGCTAACGCTCTCAAAGAAGACTTTCCAATCCTGAATTGCCAGCATACGCAAACTGATAATGCATGACTGCACAAGTTGGCTGTCAACATTGGGAGGATTTGTCGGCATCTCAGAGGGAGAGGGATCGTCAATGACATCAGCAAAGGCATGTGCCAGACTGCTCAGGATGCCCAGGCGCAGCATCGTTGGAAACGCCCAGATTTCGCCCATCGTCAGAGATGTTTGTCTTTGAAAGACGTGCAGAAAATGAATGATCTGGCTGATATCAATCTGCGCGTGACTGCCAGCAATGATCTCTTGGGCCAGCGCATACACACGGGGATAGGGTGACCATCTCGTATTCTTTAACTTGGGGAGCTGTTGATAGTACCCTGGTGGCATGTCTTCCGTCACCTGACGGATCGTTTGCTGCACCACAAAAAAATTGTCAAGCAGCCACTCCGCCGCATAAGACATGGGGGTGTCTTCCTGCGCGGACTGGCTGAATTTTTGGTAGGCCGCCGTAAGGTGCTTTTTGTGTTCAGCGAGCAAGTTCAGGAGCAGCGGCTTGCTCGCTCTGGGTTCAGCCAGGATGTACTCGTGGGAAAGACGTGCTGCCAGATGCTCCAGTGGATTTTCAGGTTGGGCATCTGGTTCCGATTGAGAGACGTCAGGAATCTGGGGGATCGCGCTGGTGGCCGTCAAATTAGCGGACTGACTGTCTTGTGTCAACACTGGTGGGTGCGCTTTCCGGTGACTGGTGTGGCAGATCTTGCACAATCAAAAGCGAGGTGGTGCCATTGGTAATAAAGCGATTGGTGATGCTCCCATAAGGCCATCTGGCCTCGCCAGAATATCCATGTGCACTCAAGACCAGCAGATCAATATGCTCTTGTTCACTGAAATTCTGGAGAGTTTCAGCGACATTTTCGCTCACGAGCAAATGCGTTTGCGTTTTTGCGGGCATACGGGCGCGAATTTGTTCAAGATATTTGCCGCCTTCCTCTTGATTCCGCTCAACGAAGCGATGGGCGAGGTCCATATCTTCCTGACTGGGCGGCATATGACGCGCCATCTCCGGCTTGCTAATAATGTGAACGAGCTGGAGTTCAGCGTGATGGATTTGTTCAAGCGCTGTGACGAGGCTCAGCACCGCTCCGGCCCGCTGTGATCCATCCAGAGGAACGAGGAGCCGTTGATAGCTCATGTCCTGGATATCGGGCAGGGTGGGTTGATTCGTGCGAACAATGAGAATTGATGTGCGAACGCCCTGGAGAATCTTCAGAACGGTGCTGCTTGGAGAGCGCCCATTGCTATCCGTTTCGCCGCAATCACTCAAAATTAGTAAATCAATTTTGTTTGTACGGGTTAATTCTATGATTTGCTGACTTGCGCGGCCTTCGAGGAGGAGGGTTTGGGCCGAAACTCCGCTCACTTCCAGACGCGCTCTCAGGGCCTCAAGATAGAGAGAGGCCTCTGATTTCTTAAGATACCAATCCAGCGGATCGGCTTTAGGAAGTCCCATCGAGGCGGATGGTTGTTCTAAGACATGGACGAGCGTTATCTGCGCGTTAAATGCTTTTGCAAATGCGACCACGTGCGGCAGTACACACTCGGCAAGCGCTGAGCCATCCAGTGGGACAAGCATACGATCAAACATTTGGAGCCTCCTAAAGAGTTTTCAATTCAGCATGTCAGAGCGGTCATATTTTTAAACAACGTCATACGGTTCATTCTGAGGCAAAAAGCTCTCAATTGCGCAAATGCTATCAACTTGTTAATCTTTGTCTTCATAAATTTAGTGGGGGCAGCGGTCATACATCGGAGAATGAACGGTGTTTGTGTAGGGGTATCGCGTGCTTCATAACCAATGGTGCATGTCTCGATTTTGTGATTGTTTTGGTTTAGATAATCAAATTTGGAAGCCCAATTTCTGATAACCAAGAGTTCTTAATGTGCCAAAGCGTCTTTGTAGGGGCGCGGTATACTGCGCCCCTACGCCAATCCCACCTCAAATTTACGACTTGCACCATTGGTTATATAAAAGAGTGATCTGTGACAGCCTCAAGTGACCTATCACAGACGATTATGGAAGGAATCAATGGTCGATTTACAGA
>DAOTUR010000568.1:0-3043 GCA_034436915.1 Anaerolineae bacterium | reverse complement strand
CTGAGGCTCAATTTTTGAGGGCAAGGAATTTTTAAAGGGCCAAAGCGCTTTTGTAGGGGCGCGATGCATCGCGCCCCTACGCCAATCCCATATCAAATTTACGACTTGCACCATTGGTTGTATAGAGGGATTGGCGTGCCAAGCCCCTACAACTATCTGATACGACAAAGGTCTTTTTATGGATTTCACAGGAAAAACCGTCCTCGTGACGGGAGCTTCACGCGGCATTGGCGAGGCGATTGCCAGCCAATTTGCCCAACACGGCGCTCGTGTGGCGGTGCATTACAACCGCCAGCAGGCCGCCGCTGAACAGGTGCGCGATAGTCTGAGCGGCACAGATCATATGATTGTGCAGGGCGATCTGGCTGACCCTGCCGCGATTTCGCGCATGGTCAATGCGGTAGTCGCGCAGTACGGGCGGCTGGATATCTTGGTCAACAATGCCGCCATTTACGAGGATCATCCGATTGCCGAGGTGAGCTACGAGGACTGGCAGGCGGCATGGCAGCGCGTGGTCGATACAAATCTCCTGGGCATTGCGAATACCATCTACTGCGCCGCACAGCACATGATCAGGCAGGGCGGCGGACGCATCGTCAATATTTCCTCACGCGGGGCCTTTCGCGGAGAGCCGACTGCGCCAGCCTACGGAGCCAGCAAAGCCGCCCTCAACAGCATGGGCCAATCCCTCGCCAAAGCGCTTGCGCCACACAATATTTTCATTGGCACCGTTGCGCCGGGCTTCGTTGAGACGGATATGGCGCAGGATTTTCTCCAGGGGCCGCAGGGTGATTTCATCCGCAATGAGAGTCCCCTCAGCCGCGTGGCAAAGCCGGCTGAAGTGGCCTATGTCACGCTCTTCCTGGCCTCCGTCGGGGCCGAGTTCACCACAGGCTGCATTCTCGATATCAACGGGGCCTCGTATTTGCGGACATAATTGTATATCTCCGTTCAACTGTAGGGGCACAGCACGCTGGTAGGTGTACGCAATAACATGATTGTCGATTTTTGCATCAGGCAATGGGTTCGTAACAGGTCACAGCACTTTTGTAGGGGCACGATGCATCATGCCCCTACGACAATCCCACCTCGAATTTATGACTTGCACCATTGGTTATCAACCCCCATTCAACCCACCCCTTCCCCCCATCATCGACATGCATCTTGACCATGACTTGAGGCCCTTTGCATTTCCGTTCTTTTCGTTAGATGATTAAGAACAAGAGTCTGATGATGTGCTTGATAGGAAGAGACCTATGGCCGTGCTTAATTTTCCTGATGTCCTGGGATTCATCACTGGTGGGAAACGGGCCAATCTGCAATGGCTGCATGTGGCAACGGCGCTGCGTCCGCGTGTGGTACGGGCCGGACGAGCATTTGAAATGCTGCTGCTGATTCAAAATATTTCCGATCTTGAACTTGAAGTCACGGCGACCCTGCACTTGCCTGAGAAAGATAGCAAAGGGCAAAAAGGCCGCTTCGTGACCAAGACCGGACGCCTCATCACCAGGCTGGAATCTGCCGCTGTCGGACTGATCACCCTGCCCCTCACCACGCTGCCGGATACCGCTGCTGCCGCCGATTACAAAATTGGCATGGATTTAAAGATCGAGCCCACCTCCAGGGACAAGCCGCAGCGTGTTCGCACGGCTGAGGGCGAAGGTGCGTTTACGCTCGAATCGCTTGATCCAGCGCGGCAAACGCAGATCACAGAGCTAAAAAATTTGCAATGGACGGCCACTCACAGCGGCAGCACCATCGAATCTGTCCTGATGGTCATGTCGGGGACGGTGGGCAGCTTTAGCGATTTGCAGCCCTCGTGGACAAAACTCTGGACACTGGCCGATCACAATGATAAGCGCCTACTGCTGCAAAAAATTGCACCGATGATCCTGGAGCAGGTTCTGCCGCAGATGAACATCCGCACGGCCTTTCCGATTGTGCTGGAATACACCCAGAAGCGCTTCGAGAAATCCATCTATAAGCTGCAAGATTTCGAGATCAATCTGATTGCGCGGCTGCTCACGCTCATGCTGCTGTATGCCAGCGCCGATGAGAAAAAGACTGCGCTCATGGCGACAGGGCGCGATTACAACGTGATGCGCTTTTTAAATTCCAGCGCCATCCTCGAATCGGATAATGTCATTCATCTGCCCGGCTGGTTTCAAGCCTTCCTCGATCTGGTGGAGAAGGATAACCGCCTGCTGGCCCATCCCGTCAAGGCCACCGCCCATTTTCTCTATGATGCGTTGATGCGCGATGCCATGCTCCATGCCTTCAGCCGCATTGAGGCGCTCACCGAAGTGGAGATTGGCACGCCGGAGGAACGGCACATTTACGTGGAAAAGATCATCGAGGCGACAGCGACGGGCAGCGACAAGCTGGATTTTGAACTGTTGTATATGCCGCTGGTGATGGGTGGCGTCATTATGGCTGATCAGGTGCTGTTGAAGGGCGAGAAGGCCGCCGAGTTGATCCCCCTGATGCGGGCGATGATTGATGCACGGCATGGCGAAAAGGATGACGAGAACGAGGGGACGTTTGAGCTGGCGCACAAGCTGATTGAGCAAACGGCCAATAAATACACGTTGAGCAGCCAGTGGTGAGGTTCAGCGCAGTTGGTGTACAAAATGGCGTGGTTTGGCCTGCCGTATTTTCATTTGAGGTGGGATTGACGTAGGGGCGCGGTATACCGCGCCCTTGATGAGGACATTCGGAATATTGGGCGCAGCACGCTGCGCCCCTACATCGATACCAAGCAATTTGAATGCCAGAAGAAAGCGTTTTTGTAGGGACAAGGCCCGCCTTGTCCCATGTACACTTGAGGATTTTGAGCCATGTCAATAACCGCCCATCCTCCTCATGACATGGCAAAATCGCTTGCGCCAGGGACTGAAAGTCCCTGTCTCCCGTGTTGCAGGGTTGAAAACCCCGCCGAAACACGCCCAAAAAGATAGTTTGAGCGGGACTTTCAGTCCCGCAAAAGGTAAGGCAGGGGTTTTCAACCCCTGATGACAGGACAAAAACGAGGCGGATGACAGGT
>DAOTUR010000567.1:0-1562 GCA_034436915.1 Anaerolineae bacterium | reverse complement strand
GTCGTCAGGGGTTGAAAACCCCTGCCTTGCCTTTTGCGGGACTGAAAGTCCCGCTCAAACCATCTTTTTGGGCGTATTTGGGCGGGGTTTTCAACCCCGCAACACGGGAGCCAGGGACTGAAAGTCCCTGGCGCAAGCGCTTTTGCCGCGTCTTTGACCCACAATGAGCACAAAATCCTTAAGTTGGTGCATATGGGAGGGGCTTTTCTCCCTCCCATATGCAGCAACTTAAGACAGTCCATACTTTTAAGGACATTGCTCGCCGCGTTGTCGCAGGCTAAAGCCGTCCGCCTAGCGTGACAAAGCCCCATCAATGAGGCTCATGGCGAAGGAGCAGGCGCGTTTGTAGCCCCGTTTACGGGGCTTCTTACTCCCTAGACAGACGGCTTTAGCCTCTGATGAGAGCGGATGCCGCGTGCTGATCAGAGGCTACATATCCTTAAGTTGCTGCATATGGGAGGGAGAAAAGCCCCTCCTTGCGAAGCGGGGAGGGGTTGGGGAGGGGTTGGGGAGGGGTCGTTACGCCTTCGCCCGCACCATGTCATAGAAATACTGATGCACGCGCAGGTCATCCGTCAGTTCCGGGTGGAAGGCTGTGCCGAGCAGATGCCCCTGTCGCACCGCCACAATGCCGCCATCGGGCAGCGCTGCCAGCACATCCACATGGGCATCGGCATGAGTCACCAGCGGCGCACGAATGAAGATGGCCGGAAAGGGCGGCTCCTCTGCCGCACCAATGATTCGCAGCGGCGTGATGAAGCTGTCGAGCTGACGTCCAAAGGCATTGCGATTCACCGTCACATCCATCACGCCCAGAATCGGCTGCTGGGCGATACCAATATCTTTCGCCAGGAAGATCAGGCCCGCGCAGGTTCCCCATGTCGGTTTGGCCTGGGCAAACGCCCGCAGCGGCTCAATCAGCTTGTACTCCGTCGCCAGTTTGCCAATGACAGTGCTCTCACCGCCGGGAATCACGAGGCCATCCAGCGCATCAAGTTGGGCGGGCAGGCGCACCTGCACCGTCTCCGCGCCGAGGGCCTGGAGCGCCTTTTCATGTTCAATAAATGCGCCTTGCAGCGCGAGAATGCCAATCCGAGTCATTGCGAGTCAGCCTTGTCAGCAGCATTGATGGGTATCCTTCTCATCTTGGGCATTTTGCGCCGCGAATCAAGGCCACGAGTAGACCAATTGAGCGCCGCACCCTGGTATACAATAGAATAGCCCGTCCCACCGATCACAGAGGACACATAAGATGCCTGTCAAACGCTATGCCCTGTATCTGTGGATGATGCTTTGTCTCTCAGCCTGCAATCTCGCCCAGACAGAACCGACGCCCGTTCCCGCGATGCTCATCACGAATGCGCCGCATCTGGTGGCAGCCTGGGCCGAGGGCGGCAATCTGTATGTGTGGCAAACAGGCGAGGCGTTTGGGCGGCGCGTTGCCAGCGGCGGCGTGATTCAACCGTTTATCGCACCCGATGGCAGGCACATTGCCTTTACACGCGGGCCAGCGGGCGCACCTGATTCGCTGTGGCTCGTCAGCACTGATGGCACACTGGAAC
>DAOTUR010000566.1:0-5810 GCA_034436915.1 Anaerolineae bacterium | reverse complement strand
TGGTCGCTCAATACCTTGTGGCGGGCCTATCGCGCTACCTTATGGGGCGCGCATGTGTTTCGCCCCCTCTCCTCCGTGATCACGGACGACTGGCCTGAAAAAGAGGCCCTGTTACACGGCTTACGCAACGCCGTCTATGGCTCGACCCGTTCGTGAGGCGTTTTTCACGCCTTTTCGACCCTTTCTAACGCAACATAACCGATTTCAGCCGCTGCCAACCCCCGCAGCGGTGGCTTCAAAGCGCCAAAGTCCAGGGGCACGGTATACCGCGCCCCTACAAACCCACCATTCTCACGGATAAGTGAATGATTACGCTTCCGAATTTGATTTTCTGAACCAAAACGATCACAAAATCGAGACATGCACCATTGATTATATATCATGTTCATTTTGACTCACGGAATCGTCGAGGCCGCCAATATCTGAGCATCAGCCTCAAGTTTTTCACCTGCCACAGGCAGATGAATCACGAAGATGCTGCCCATTTTAGGCTGGCTGTGAACATGAATCACGCCGCGATGCATTTTGATGATCTTTTGTGCGATGGACAGGCCCATCCCGCTGCTCACACTGTCGCGGGCGCGGGCAGCATCGGTGCGATAGAAGTTGTCGAAGATGTGGACGAGTTCTTCATCCGATATGCCTACGCCTGTATCACTGATCTCGATGACGATGAGATGATACTGACGATAGGTTTTGACGCTGATCTGGCCGCTGGCGGGCGTGTATTTGCAGGCATTGTTGAGAATATTGCTCAGGGCCAGGGCGAGGCGGCTGCGATCTCCCAGGATGATCAGATCATCCGTCGTCGGCAGAAACTCCCATTGATGGCTTTCGCTCGTGTTGGTGTCGCTCGTCATATGCTCTGAGACAAGCTGGAGCAGCAGCCGATTCATATCAATCCGCATGAGGTTCTGGCCCTCAGCCGCCTCACGATCCAGGCGCGTCATCATCAGCAGATCGTTCAGAAGCTGTTCCAGGCGCTCAATCTGAATATTGACCATCTCAAGCTGCTGCTTCTGCTTATCGGGATGCTGGGTAAAGCGCCCCATGAGATAGGCTGAGGTTTTGATGCTGGTGAGAGGCGTGCGGAAATAATGCGAGGCATCATCAATGAACGCCTGCAAAATTTTCATACGTTCGCGCTGTACTGCCAATTCAAACTGCTGCTGCTCAAGCTGGCGGCGCTGGCTCACATCGCGCACGGTGCTCTGCATGTACAACGGTTTGCCATCGCCATCCTTCACGAGCATGGTATTGACTTCGGCAATGAAGGTTGAGCCATCTTTACGCAGGAAGGAGCGCTCATAGATGGGCAGCGTTTCGCCCGCAATCACACGGCGCGATAAGCCGCCCTCCTGCTGCATTTGGGTTGGATCGTAAAATTCGCTGCTGTTATGACCGATCATATCGCCGGGGTTGCAGCGGAACATGTGCAGCGCCTGACGATTGACGCTGATATAGCGCCCATCCAGATCAGTGATCAGCACTGCGTCCGCCGTGCGATTGAACAGGGCATCATAGCGCCGTTCATATTCAATGCGGCGGCGCTCGGCCAGACGTTCTTTGGTCACGTCCTGGGCGGTCAGCACATAGGCGGTCTGGCTGGAGTGCTGGTAGGGACGGGTCATCACCTGGCACTCGTGCGAGGTTTGCAGCGCCGATACCCACGTCACGAGGATCGAGTTGATCGACCCGAACATGACATGCTGTATTTTTTGATGATCGTTGGGATTGATATGATCGAGCAGGTTACTGCCGATGATGTCAGTGCGTGGGCGGGCCAGAAGGCTCTCCGCTGCGCTGTTCATATCGAGGATTTTGCCGCTCTCATCATAAATAATGACCTTCTCGTTGCTGGCATCCATCAAACTATGGACGCGCTCCTCACTCAGGATCAAGCGCTCATAAT
Organism: Anaerolineae bacterium; assembly: GCA_034436915.1. GTDB lineage: Bacteria > Chloroflexota > Anaerolineae > Aggregatilineales > Phototrophicaceae > JALHOR01. Next base: position 3,898 of record DAOTUR010000566.1, on the reverse strand, counting down.
CGCGGCGGCGAATCACAACCGAGACGAGGATGAGAGGGACAACGGCAAGATCAAAGACGACGGCCAACCAATACTCTCCCGGCACAATCGGGATCACTAGCGGGGCCAATACCAGTCCCAGGGCAATTGTGACCCCCACAATGAGCGTGGCCCGCAGCGACAGCATCAATCCGCTGAAGAAGATGGGCAGGATAAAAAGATGAATCGAGATCGTATTCGGAATATTCGGGTTAGCGAGGAGGACAAAACACAGGATGGTACTGAACAGCACCAGCGCATTGGCCGCCAGACGATAGGCGCGGGTGCGGCTGACCCAGTACATGGCGGCGATGATGGGCAGAGAGATGATCGACAGGAAAAATGTGCTGGGCGCACTGCGAAAGGCCAACGCCGTCGCAATCAACACCAGCGCCACCGCCATCTGTGCCAGCAGGAGCGCCGAGAGCATTCGCGCCTTCTGGTGATCCTCCTGTGTGGAGAGGGGGTGGAAGGGATCGGTGAGTTTATGGAAGAGGTTTTGAGAGCTGCTAAACAACCCATACGATTGAAGATCGGCCATCAGGAAAAACTCGCTGTCTATTGTCTTCTATTCTAGCATGAAACGCATGGAAGGCGCTGCAAATTGACAAGAGATGCTATTTTATGACAATATAACGAACATTGTATCTAAGAGGCCGTTTTATAATGTCATTCGTTACAAACAAAATGTATCTTAGCGTAGGGACAGGGCCTGCTCTGTCCGTTCATCGCGTGAAAATGGACAGGGCAGGCCGGACAGGGCAGGCCCTGTCCCTACACGAATTATGTATAACATTTTGCATTATCAAACGGTCTCTAAAAGAAGACGATTCTTGTGGTATCAAACAGGTTTCTTTAGGAGTCTGTATGTTGTCCGTCAATCTCTCAATTGAACTCGTTGCACAAATGAGAATGACATTTGTTAGTATAGACCCCATACTTGCCCGTCATGAGGCAGATGATACAATCGTCGCCATGCGTGTGCTACACGCATTCGACAACACCTCTGTCCCGTTCGCTCGATACACCGCGTGTCTTCCTTTGGAAAGCCTCATGCGGGCCTTAGACCCGATCATTTATATTCAGTGGGAGAAATATCATGGTTGCTCCAGCCGCATCCTCGACGACACTTAACACCCTCACCGATTATCTTGGCGCTCAGGCCGATGAACTGCTGAATCACGTCAGCACAACCATCCCCAAAGAAAATTTCACCCTCCCCGGCCCGAATTATGTGACCGACACCTTTAGCCAGACAGATCGCAATCCCCAGGTGCTGCGGAGTATGCAGCAGATGTACGATCATGGCCGTCTGGCAGGCACAGGCTATCTGTCGATTCTGCCCGTCGATCAAGGCATCGAGCATTCGGCGGGGGCCTCCTTCGCCAAAAATCCGCAGTATTTTGATCCCGCCAATATCGTTGAACTGGCGATCCAGGGCGGTTGCAATGCGGTGGCCTCGACCTTTGGCGTCCTGGGCGCGGTGGCGCGTAAGTATGCCCATCGCATCCCCTTCCTCGTCAAGATCAATCACAATGAGCTGCTGACCTTCCCCAACAAGGCCGATGAGATTATGTTCGGCTCGGTCAAGCAGGCGTGGAATATGGGCGCGGTGGCAGTGGGCGCAACAGTCTATTTTGGTGCGCCGGAGAGTGGACGCCAACTGATGGAAGTGTCCGAAGCCTTCGCCTATGCTCATGAACTTGGCCTGGCGACGGTGCTGTGGTGTTACATGCGGAACCCCGGCTTCAAGGTTAATGGCACAAATTATGAGACCGCCGCCGATCTGACCGGACAGGCCAATCACCTGGGCGTCACCATCCAGGCCGATATCATCAAGCAGAAGCTGCCGACCAACAACGGCGGATTCAAGGCGCTCAACACGGGCAGCAGTGGCTATGGCAAGCTGGATGAGCGCATCTACAGCCAATTGACCAGCGACAGCCTGATCGATCTCACCCGCTACCAACTCGCCAACGGCTACATGGGGCGCATTGGCCTTATCAGCAGCGGCGGGGCCAGCGGCGAGAACGATTTTGCCGAGGCGGTGCAGACAGCAGTCATCAACAAGCGGGCGGGCGGTATGGGACTGATCAGCGGGCGCAAAGCCTTCCAGCGCCCGATGGCCGAGGGTGTGAAGCTGCTCAACCTGATTCAGGATGTGTATCTCACGCCTGAAATCACGATTGCGTAGTCTGCCCAAAGAGGGAAATGATTGTAGGGGCATGGCACGCCATGCCCTCGGCATGATTGGGCGCAGCACGCTACACCCAATCATGCTGAATAGTTTGACAATGTCACATTGCATAAATGTTCTAAAAATAGGCGAGAGCTTTTTGTAATTTTATGAAACATTGGATCCCGCTTATCTATGCTTTGGCAATACTGAACTTAGCTCTATAGAACAAATGTTTAATGTGACATTGTCAAAATAGATACAAGATGCGATTGCCCCTTGAACGATCTTTAACCCGTCATTGCCCCCCTCATCACATCTCGTCATAATATAAAGACATTCATCGTTCATAGGCGCTTATGATGCCCCGGATTTTTCTCTCGTACCGCCGCGCTGACAGCCGTAAAGATGCAGGCCGTATTTATGACCGCCTCGTACAGGCATTTGGCGCTGAAAACGTCTTTATGGATGTGAATAACGATAACATCCCCATCGGCAAAGATTTTCGCGGGATTTTGCGCGAATCCGTCGCTCGATGCGATGTGCTGCTGGCACTCATCGGCAAAGCCTGGCTCAATATTGCCGATGACCAGGGCCATCGGCGGCTCGACAATGCGGGCGATTTTGTCCGCATTGAGATCGAATCCGCTTTGCAGCGGGATACCTGTCTGGTGATTCCGCTCACGATTGATGGGGCCTGGATGCCGGCTGAGAAAGACCTGCCCGACAGCCTGCGCCAACTGGCCTACAAAAACGCCTCCAATGTGCGCGATGATCCTGATTTTCATCCCGACGTGGATAAGATCATTCGGGCGCTGCAAAAGGAATATCCAACGGACGCGGCAGGCCACATCCCTACCAACCCCAATACATCTTCCGCAGGGACACGGCCTGCCGTGTCCTCCAATGCGCCCCTCCCAGTGTCGTACAACGTTTATGAGGCAACGGATCGCTATCAGGCCGCCTTTGACGAGGGCGATTGGGAGACAGCGCGGGCGGTGTTGAATGAGATACGGGCCAGCGGCGCAAAACTGCCGCGTGCCTTCAGGATTGATGAGCATGAGAAAGATATCTGGGCGGCGATTGAAGCGGAAGAAAGCGCCCAGGAATACAGCGTGATCCAACGCATGGCCCAGGCCAAACAGCCCAACCCGGCCCGCATCTGGTCGGCACTGCAAGCCTTCTGGGAGACGTATCCAGATCATGACCCGGATGATCTGGCGCGTTATAAACCTGCACCGCCCGCGCAAACACCGCCCGCGCCCCACACGGACGCGGCAGGCCGCGTCCCTACGCCGCCGCATAAACCGCGTTCGATGGATCTGATGCCCGCGCCCTTTGCCTGGATCAATATTCCAGCGGCCAAGTTGACACTGGAAAAAGGCGGCTATCTGGATAAAGACACAGCCTTTGATGTGTCTGCCTTTGCCATCGCCAAATATCCGACGACGAACGCCCAATTTGCTGAGTTTGTAAAGGCGGACGGCTACCGTGAAAAGCGCTGGTGGACAGATGCAGGGTGGGCACAGCGCGAAAAAGACAAGTGGACAGAACCGCGCTATTGGGGGGATGCGATATGGAATGGGCTAGAGCAGCCAGTGGTGGGGGTATCGTGGTATGAGAGTGTGGCGTTCTGCTTGTGGCTGAGTGAGCTAACAGGGGAGAAGATCGTGCTGCCGAGTGAGCAGCAGTGGCAGCGGGCGG
>DAOTUR010000565.1:0-2628 GCA_034436915.1 Anaerolineae bacterium | reverse complement strand
AACAGGCATAAATGAGGTCATTGTCTTTCAAATCCCATAGCTGAGGGCTTTAGCCTTCAGCGTCCGCGAAGCAAAACAGACGCTGATCTGGCGACAAATAGCATTTTCCCCTTAGCTTAGGCTTTTCCAAAGAAATAGCTGCTCCTATTCAGAGAGGGGCAATACGAACAAACCATTTTTGGATCGTCGTCCGTGATTATCTTGTGGCTTGTCCTTTTATTCTACATCGTCTTGGTCTCTGTTTTAATCTGGAAAAGCCTTAATGCCCATGTGGCACGCCATGCCCTATGATTTAAACCCAAAAACCTCGAACACCCATCATGGCGTGACAGGGGGTGTCTCAGCGGTGATATCCGCCGGGCGGAAGCTTGTCACGACCATCACAAATTCCAACGTTGAAAAATCGACCAGACTGCTCACCTCGGCCTCCTGCCACAGTTCAAACTCAAACTTGCGGCGGCTCGTCACCTGCCCGATGACGATGCCGGAGGGGAAGTTGCCGCCCAATCCTGATGTGATCACCAGATCACCGACGCTGATCTCAGAATCGACAGGGATGAACTGCATTCGCAGACTGCCCGTGAGCAGGCCGCGTCCGCGCACGCTGCCCTCAGCGCGGCTCGTTTGCAGGCGGGCGCTGACAGCGCTGTTTTGATCGCTGACCAACTGCACGCGAGAGGAATTGGCACTCACGGCATAGATACGTCCGACGAGGCCGAGTTCGGTCTGGACGGGCATCCCCACCGCCAGACCATCGCGTGTGCCGCGATTGATGATGATGCTCCGCACCGCGCTTTGCGAATCGACGCCGATCACATCCGCCGTAACGAACTGACGCCCATCCAGCGTGCTGGTGTAACCGAGCAGAGCGGAGAGGCGCTTATAATCGCTGGAGATTTCGCGCAGTTGAATCAGCTCGCCTTGCAGCTTGATGAACTGCTCTTCCAATTCAGCATTGCGCTGTCTGAGCGCGTTCATATCGTTGGTTTCGCCCAGGATGTTGCTCACCGCTTGCGACAAACGAGTCAGGCCGCCCGTCAGTGCATTCAACGGCACAGACACAATGTCTTCGACAGGCCCCAGGATGCCAACGGTACTGGCGACCATGAGGCCGCCGCACAGCAGCAAACACACCAGCAAAAACATGAGTCGGTTTGCACGCCAGGATCGTCTCACAAGGATGCTCCTACGACTAACTGACCGCTATTATAGGACGGGCAGACGTGGAGGAAACAGGGGTTAATGATGCGTGCTGCCACGTTCCGGCCCCACCAGCAGACGACGAAGATTGCTGTAATCCTCCAGGATGCGGCCAGCGCCGCGTGCGACACAGGTCATAGCGTCCTCGGCCACAATCGCCTGGATGTGGACTTCTTCGCTCACGCGCTCGGCAAAGCCCTTGAGCAGGCCGCCGCCGCCCGCAATCGTGATGCCGCTCTCGATCAGATCGCCGACCAGTTCAGGCGGGGTGTCATCGAGCGCATCTTTGATCATATCAATCAGAATATTGACCGATCCCGACAGCGCCTCACGAATCTCAATCGAACTGACTTCGACGGAATCAGGCAGGCCGTTGTTGAGGTTGCGGCCTTTGACCTTGCGTTTGGTCTCCTGGGGCAGCGGGTAGGCCGAGCCAATTTCGATCTTGGTGCGCTCGGCCTCCGGTTCGCTGATGAGCAAATTGTGCTTGAGACGCATGTAGCGCACAATATCCTCATCCATCTCGTCGCCTGCCACGCGGATCGAACGGCTGATGACGATGCCGCCCAGTGAGAAGATGGCGACTTCTGTTGTGCCGCCGCCAATATCGACGATCATGCTGCCGCGTGTTTCCAGAATCGGCAGACCCGCGCCAATGGCAGCGGCCACAGGCTCTTCAATCAGATGCGCCTGACGTGCGCCAGCGGCCAGCGCCGCATCATACACGGCCCGCTTCTCAACTTCGGTCACGCCTGTGGGAATGCCCACCACAACGCGCGGTTTTGGCACAGGAACCCAGGTTTGCTCATGGGCTTTTTTGATCAGATATTCGAGCATTTGCGCGGTAATATCGTATTCACTGATGACCCCATCACGCAGAGGCCGTACAATGAGAATATCCTTAGGATTTTTCCCCCACATCTCTTTCGCACGCGCTCCCACTGCAATCGGTTCACGGGTACGTTTGTCTAAGGCGACGAATGAAGGCTCATTAATCACGATGCCCTTACCGCGCACATAGACGAGGGTGTAGGCTGTTCCAAGATCGATACCAATATCAAGAGAAAACAGCCCAAAAAAATATTCCAGCGGACTTAGCACAACATTACTCCCGCGATGGTCAACAAGGCAATCTTAAGTCAGATACCCCACGCCTAAAGGCGGGGGCTGGCAGTTGTGGCGGGCTTGAAGCCCAAGACACACACCGCGTATGGCGCACTGACTGACGCCCGGCGTCCGATGTTGACCGCCGCGTTCGTGTCCGCATGGGCTGTGTGCCCACACCACACGCATTTGAAGACACTCTGGTTGGGCCGATTGGAGCGACAGGTATGCCCACAACACGAACACTGCTGCGAGGTATAGCGGGCGTCCACGAATTCCAGGGGCACGCCACGTCGCTCCGCTTTGTATTCGATCTTCTCACGC
>DAOTUR010000564.1:0-12403 GCA_034436915.1 Anaerolineae bacterium | reverse complement strand
GAACTGGTGAGGCATTCCGAAGTGCCTATGTATTCGTCTCTAACGGAGCCTTCTCAGGCCAAGTCTGGTAAGCATTGGGGCTAAAAGCCCCTCCCTTTAGGGATGGGGATGCTTACTCCCGCCGCAGATGCTTGTTGAGCAAGCGCCCAATCTTATCGGGGGCCGCACCATAGGCTTGCAGCAGCAGCGTCCCGGTTGAAATCAGCGTGAGGGCCAGCAGCAGATGATCGGCCCCGACATAATGCGACCCCGATTTGCCCGCCTCTTCGACAGCCATCTGAATAAAACTCTCCAGGCTGTCCAGCAGCGCGTCTTCGCGCCGTTCAATCGCGTCTTCAAGCTGTTCGATATTGAGGCCGCTGTGGACGAGCATATCTGAGGTCACGCCGCGCCGTTCATGCACCAATGCCAGCAGCAGATGGCCGACGCCGGGCGTCGAGTGTTCCAGGGTGAGGGCGGATTGTTCCGCCGCTGCCAGCACGCGCCGCGCCAATTCGCTCAGGCGGGTGTTCGTCCGCAGCGCATTGAGATCGAACCGAGGCCGCCGATCTTGCAGCAGATCACGCACACGGCGGCGAATTTGCTCTGGCGCGAGGTCTTGCAGGCGCAGCAGTTCCGGCGCATTGCCCAGATTGGTGCGCGTGATGCCGAGCAGCAGATGTTCTGTGCCGACATACGGGCTGCTCAGCCAGTTGGCCTCAAGGATGGAATCCTCAAGCGATTTCTCGAAGGCGTCAGAGCGCGGCGGGTGGCTCGTCAGATCGACACGCGGGATCAAATTTTTGAGGTAGACGCCCGCCACTGTGGGATCAAAATGCACATCTTCCAGCGCCTGTGTGCCTACACTGCCCGCCGCCAGCACGATACCTAAGAGCAGGTGTCCGGTGTCCTGATAAGGATGTTGGAAGCCTTCGGCCAGCGTCGCAGCGTGCGACAGCGCTCGGAGAGCGTGATGACTATAGCGATGTTGAGACGGAATCATAGGCGGATCATCAAGCCGTTCGACTACTGACGATTATAGCCGCGTCGTGAGTGGAACGGCAAACGGCCCCCTGGATGAGACAGGCATGAACATCCAAACGTCCTGTGGGCTAGGAACAATGTCCTACAGGCAAGCGTTAATGGAAAGTATGCTTGGCGTTGCCGTGTGTCGGGATATACTCCCAATATTCGATCATTTTTCTCCGTTCACTGAGAGTAAAAGTCTCGTAGAAAAGAATTAAGAAACCAAAGTCCCCGCGATATTTTGTCAAAATCTGGGCTATAATGCAGAGATGGTCGAACGACTGTTAAATTTTTGTGATATCCGAGGTTGCTCATGGCATCACTGCCCCGCATCTTGACCGTAGATCCCACCGGGCGCATCCCGCAGCAAGTGCGTGGCGCGATTGATTTGATGGATCGGCTGATTATTCAAATCGATGTACCGGATGGAACGGAAGCCCTGGAAGAACTCAAGCGGGCCAAATGCACCGCTGTCATCTCAGCCTGGGTGACGGGAGACCAGATGCCGGGTTGGGCATTGGCCGCTCGTATCAAGCAGATTTCCCCGGATACGCCTGTGATTATCCTGGCGGATATCAACGATACCGAACTCGACGCGGCCACCCTCAACGACTCGCCGTTCGTCTATATGCGCCGCCCCTTTAATATTGAACAATTCCTGCGCGTGTTGAATGCCGCCCTGCAAGGCGAAGATGTCTTCGCCGCGTTGAAGCCACCTGTCTCGGCCAATGCGCCGCTTGCAACGATTAACTACGGCCCCATTCCGGCGATGAACCCGGAGCGTGCTCGCACAATTTTGCAGCAGCTTCTGACCGATCTGAATGCGATGGGCTTGCTGCTATGCAGCCGCGATGGGGAAGCCGTGCTTGAACTGGGCGTCGTGGGCATGGATCGCACCCTGACGGCCAAGCATCTGGTCAAAGCGGTGATGGCAAACATCGATATCAAAGAGATGATCGGTGGAAATGCCGCGACGCTGCAATTTTACGATGGCGATGACTACGACGTGTATGTGCTATCCGCAGGCTATCACTACTTCACTGTCATCGTCTTCAAGGGCCAGGATGGGGCGCGGCAGTTCGGCACGGTCAACCGCTATGGCCGCCGCGCTGCTGAAGACCTCGTGGCTCTGATGGGCATGGAAGCGTGGCTGCTGCGTCGTGCGGAAATTGAAGAAGAGAAAGCCCCAGCCGCGCCACGCCGCTCCGATGTGGTGAAGAGGGGCGAGGGGGCATCGCGCATTGTGGATACGGAACCCGTTGAGAAATTGGCCCGCGCTGAAATCGCCTCGCCGAAGAAAGACAAGACCGCCGAGAATCCTGTCATCGATATTACGCCGCTGCTGGATGCGATCCCTGACGATGCCTTCAACCTGGATGATATCTTTGGTGCGCCTGCGGCGGCATCGGGAGCCAGCGACGATTTCTTCAGCATGGAGAATATGGAAGAACTGGCCCGCGCCGACACGAGCAAACGCGGCACATTTAGCTGGGATGATGCGGTCAACAACGGCCTGCTGCAAGAATAATGTGGGATGGGGTTCACTCGCATCTATTCAGCTATTCGTGAGAATAATGTGTTTGTAGGGGCCGTGTCCCACCACGATAATAAATAATGATATTTATAGTGGTCTGTAGGGACACGGGCCGCCTTGTCCGAATGGGTGGACACGGCAGGCTGTGTCCCTACACCAGCCGCCGCCCTGAAATCTCCTTCATCCCCAGAGACACCATCTCCCTCAATAAAGCCTCAAGATCAGGCGATATGAGACGATTTTCTTGATTCTTAATGCTGAATCATGTCTCATGGTTATAAAATAAGATCACAAAGGACACTTAACGCAAAGCGCGATGTGTCCTTTGTGTTTTTAAAGGCGTAGAATATGGTACTCTTACTCGCTGCCTGCAATGAGTCGTCAATAGGTTCCATGCCTCTTTTGGTCAGCGCTTGTATCGGGTCAATTGGGCTGTTGACACGTCGCCCTATGACAAGGCAGAATCAGTCCCCAAAGAGCCAGTAAATAAACATATCCCCAAAACGAATTGTAGCAGCGGGAAAGGGCGTCAGCGTGAACGAAGCGGAAAATCTGGTCGGGCGCAAGTTGGGTGATTACACCTTAGAGCGCAAACTGGCAGTCGGGGGGATGGCCCATATCTACCTCGGACGCGATGCCAAGCTCGAGCGTATGGCCGCGATTAAAATTCTCTCCCGCGATATGTTAAATGACAGCGTGATGGCGCAGCGCTTTGAGCGTGAAGCCCGCGCCATTGCCAAGCTGGAGCACGAGTCCATCATCCCCATCTACCAATTCGGGGAGCAGGATGGGCAGTATTTCCTGGCGATGCGCTACGTGGAAGGCCGCGATCTGGCGCAGGAGGTCAATGATCTGCGGCAAAAAGGCAAACTGATGGATGTGCGCCGCGCCCTGACCATCCTGGAGAAGGTCGCCGCCGCGCTCGATTATGCCCATCGCAACAACATCATCCATCGTGATATCAAGCCCTCCAACGTCTTATTGGGGGCGGGCGATAAGGTCTACCTGTCCGATTTTGGGCTGGCGATGCTGTCCTCCGATAAAACCCTCGGCACAGCCTTTGGCACGCCGCGTTACATCTCGCCGGAGCAGGCCACCGACTCGCTCAAAACTGTGCCGCAGAGTGATATTTACTCAATGGCGGTGATGGTGTATGAGATTCTCACCGGGGCGCTGCTGTTCGATGCGCCGCACCCGCTGGAGGTCGCGCTGGCGCATGTGACGCAGCAGCCCAAGCCGCCGCGTGCTCACAATCCGGCCATTCCTGCCCAGGCCCAGGAAGAAATTCTCAAAGCGCTGTCCAAAGACCCGCACAAACGGCATCAGACCGCCACAGAATTTGTGATGGCCCTCAAGAGTGCTTATGACAATGCCTTCAAAGACAATTCATCGACCATCCCCTTTGCCACAGATGATTTTGAGACCCCGCCGCCTGAACTCCCGCCGCCCGCCTCGCCCACCAACAGCGGACGCAGCACGCCGCCTGTGCGCCCTCCGGCGCTGGCGCGTGATACACAGGCATTTCGGGATCGTACAGGCACACAGCCGCTGCGCCCCAAAACCAACACGCTGACCAAAAGTCCGCTGCGAACCACGCCGCAGCCGCCCGCCCGCTCGTTTGAGATGATGCTGCTGTATGTGCTGGCCGGGGCCGCCGTGACGATCATGGTGGTCGTGCTGATTGTGATGTTCGTCCCCAATAGTCCCGGCAACCAACTGCCCACAGCCGTTGCCGTGATCCGCGATGAAGATTTGACGAATACCAGTGTCGCCCTGGGCTTCCTGGTCGAAACCGCCAATGCCGCCACTATGACCAGCGCCTTCACACTAACGCCGCCGACAGTTGTGCCGACCACTGCCGCCCCTACCAGCGTTGTCGTCATCCCCGCTACCGCCGAGGCCGTCACGACTCAGGAGGTGATAGCAACAGCAACGCCCACTGAGACAGCGACGACGATCAAGCCAACCGATCCCGTCAAGACGATTCCGGCTGTCGCTGTCGCCTCCTCCAGGACGCCGCGCCCGACTCCGACAGCGATCACACCATCTGCGACCCCCTCTCCCACCATCACCGAGACGCCGCAGCCAAAGGTCACTCTTGATGCCAATGCCACGCCCAGTGCGACGGTGCAGCAGGCGGTCACGCTGACGCCCACGCCGCCGCCGACTCGTGTGGCGGTGGTGGAGGGCCTGAATCCGCTGCTGCTGCGCTATAACGATCAGATCATCGCGCTCTTGAATCCGGGTGATGCCACCATTTCGATTGAGCAGCTTTCCATGCGTGGCCTTCAGGGAATCGATGAGGACAGCTTCTCAAATGAGGGGCGCACATTGGGGCTGGTGCTCAGACCGGGCGAATGCGTCGTCATTCGCAGTGGGCGCACAGAAGGGCAGGTTCCTAATGATTGGAACTGTACCAAACTGCTGGAAGCCACCTTGAATAAGAATACGCTGTTCTGGCGGGCCGATGCTGGAACGCGCCCCGCCGATGACACGCAATTTGCGGTTGAGGCAGCGGGCCAGGCGGTTGGCACATGCGACACAGCGGGCCGCGCTGTGGGACGGATTGAGGCCATGACATGTGAAATTGAATGGCCGACGCTGGCGCAGGAGCCTGCGCCCACCGCGCAGGGATAGCACACACGATGGACATCTCTTCTCTGATGCGGCGGGTGGCCTTTTGCGCCGCAGTCATAACCGTCCTGGTCGCCTGCAATCTGGGCACATCCGCGCCGGAGCCGCCTACGCTCGTCGCCCGCCCCAGTCCCACGCCGGAGCCGACGATGGGCGTGTCCGGTTCAAGCGGCGTGTCTGTCGTGCTGGCCCCGGCAGGCAGCACCCCCGCCGCCGTCACCAATATGCAGAACACAGTCTATAACCTCGTCAATCAAGTCGAGGTGGATCGCTTGATGTCGCATGTGGACGCGCTGCAAAATTTCTACACGCGCCATATCAACTCAGACACCCTATCCGACACGCGCGGCATTGGCGCAGCACGGCGCTATATCGAACGGCAGTTCAAGGATATCGCGCAGCAGGGCGGCAATCTTTACGTCTTCCCGCACACGTTCGACGTCACCTACAACAAAATCCAGACGCAGCAGGAAAATATCGTCGCTGTCGTCCAGGGCACAGAGCCAGGCGGCGGTACGCTGATCATCGGGGCGCATTATGACAGCAACGGCCTGCCCGATCTCAGCAGCGGGGCCGTCTACGCGCCAGGGGCCAATGACAACGGCACAGGTGTCGCCGCATTGATCGAAATGGCCCGCATTATGTCACAACGCCCGCACCGCTCCTCGATCATGTTTGTGGCCTTCTCCGGCGAAGAAGAGGGACGCCTGGGCAGCACCGCTTTCGCCAATTATCTCGTCAATCAGCGCATCGATGTCTTTGCCATGATTAACATCGATACCATTGGCAACCAGGATGATGGCAAGGGGAACGTCAACAGCACCGAGCTGCGTATTTTCTCAAGCCCGCCCAACGACACGCCGGATCGTCAACTGGGACGGATGGCCGAATTCCTGGGCTTTACGCAGGGCCTGGATATGAAGCTGGCCGTGCAGGATCGTATGGATCGTGAAAATCGCTTTGGCGATCACCAATCCTTCACCGAAAAAGGCATCCCGGCGATCCGCTTCATCCAGGCATTTGAAGAAAAGGTCAATGCTGATCCCACTGACACGATTCAATTTATCGAACCCGCTTATTATCGGCGGGCGGTGCAGTCAATCCTGCTCGTGATCAGTTCGCTGGCGGATGGCCCACGCCCGCCGCGCAATCTCTCGCTGCGCGAGGCGAATTCACAGTTGGTGTGGGAGCCTGTGCCGGATGCCGTCAGCTATATTGTGGCGCTGCGCTTCCAGGGATCGCTGAGTTATAATCAGCAGTTCGAGGTGCAGGGGACAGCCGCCGGGCCGTTCAGCTTTGGCAGCTATGAGGGCGTGGCAGTAGCCGCACGTGGGCCGGATGGTCTGGTGGGGCCTCTCTCGCCCGAATTGAAGATCAATCCATAACCTCACCCCCGGCCCCTCTCCCACTGCGTGGTAGAGGGGAGATGACGATTTTGTAGGGGCGACCCAGGTGTCGCCCGTGTTGAAAAACCGCGTTTTGGGCGCAGCACTCTGTGCCCTTACAGATCACGACAGACAATTGAGTAGGGACATGGCACGCCATGTCCTCGCTTTGGCCCTTACATTTTATGGGGAATCAAAAACAAATTTGGCGTGATAAAAGGGCTTGGCGTGCCAAGCCCCTATACCGTATGGGTCTTGTTTTCATGACAACTTTGAATCGTTTTTCCACGAGGCCCACCTCACCTGACGATTCAATGCCCATTCATCCTTCATAAGCGTTCGCAGGGCGCACACCGCCCTCATGCAGAGAAATCCCTATGTCCCAGACTCCCCCGTCCGATATTGAAGTGATTGCACCCGCGCAGGCCCGCGCCAACATCATGGCCGCCATCGATGCCCATCTCGGCGCGGATTGGCGACGCGAAGATCGCTGGATCGTGGTTCACGATTCGGATTATCTGATGCGCCTCAATCAGGGCCAGAAGAATATCGATTTCGCCTGCGATCTGTTGGGCGAGGTCTCGATTACAGATCGGGAGGCCGACCCGTTGCAGGGCAGCGGCTGGCTCATCGCCGGGGCGGTGCTGTTTGCGTGGCTGCTGGTCGCCGCCGTCATCGCCAAAATCTCAGGCGTGGTTTAAGAGCGCGACTGACCCCTCACCCCGCTCTCCCCACTTCGTAGTGAGAGAGCCAAAGCCCCTCCTTGCGAAGCGGGGAGGGGTTGGGGAGGGGTAAATTGATTGCGAAGCGGGGAGGGCTAGTACAGCTTTGCGGAAGTCGATAAGCAATTAAAATAGCGAACTTTAGCTAAAAGAGACTGAACGAAATGCTTGTGAACTTCCGCCAACGTGTACTAGGGAGGGGTAAATTGATTGCGAAGCGGGGAGGGCTAGGGGAGGGGTAAATTGATTGCGAAGCGGGGAGGGCTAGGGAGGGGTAAAGAAGTTTCTGATTTTTAACGAGAAAAGGAATTTTCATGGCTAAACGATTGTTGATCACCCTGATACTGGCGATGCTGCTGTCTGTCATGGTGGCGGCGCAGGACGCCACCCAGGAGGCTCCCCAAGCGCCTGCGGAGACCGCCGCGCCCTGGTGGGATCAAACGGTGTGGTATGAGCTGTTTGTCCGCAGCTTCTATGATAGCAATGGCGATGGCATTGGCGATTTGCAGGGCGTCATTCAAAAATTGGATTATCTCAATGATGGCGACCCTAACACCACCAGCGATCTGGGCATCACGGGCATCTGGCTCATGCCGATCACCAAAGCGGCCAGCTATCACGGCTATGATACGCTCGATTATTATGCGATTCAGCCGGAGTACGGCACGCTGGATGATTTCAAGCTGCTGTTGACAGAGGCGCATAAGCGCGGCATTCGCGTCATCGTGGATCTGGTGCTCAATCACACCGGCTCCGGCAGCGAATGGTTCCAGAAATCAGTGGCGGGCGATCCCAAATACAAAGACTGGTACGTCTGGTCGGACACCGATCCCAAGTCGATAGGCCCCTGGGGACAGAACGTCTGGTATAAAAAGGGCAGTCGCTATTATTACGCGGTCTTCTGGAGCGAGATGCCTGATTTGAATTATGACAATCCGGCGGTGCGCGATGAAGCCTTCAAGATCGCCGATTTCTGGGTCAAAGACGTGGGCGTCGATGGCTTCCGCCTGGATGCCGTCAAATATTTTGTCGAGGAGGAGATTAAGGGCCGCCTTGTGCTGGAAGATACGCCCGCTGATCGCGCATTTCTGGCCGATTTCCGCACGCACGTCAAAAGTCTCAAATCTGATGCCTTCATCGTGGGGGAAATCTGGGACAGTTCAGCGGTCATCAACCGCTACATGAACGATCACTCTGTCGATGTCGCCTTTGAGTTCGATCTGGCGAAGACGCTGGTTTCGTCCGCCGCCGCTACCACCAAGCGCGATCTGGAACGTCTGCAAAAATCGCTGCAAAACAAATATGGCACGCAGATCGCGCTGTTCCTCACCAACCATGACCAAACGCGCCTGATGACCGCGCTGAAAGGCAGCGTTGGGCGCAATAAAGTCGCCGCCACGCTGCTGTTGACGCTGCCGGGGACGCCCTTTCTCTACTACGGCGAGGAGATCGGGATGCAGGGCGATAAACCTGATGAGCGCCTTCGCACGCCGATGCAGTGGGACAGCACCATCACGGGCGGCTTTACCACAAGTCGGCCCTGGGAGCGCCTCCAGATCGATTTTCGTCAGGTGAATGTGGCCGATGAAGCCGCCGATCCCGCCTCGCTGTTCAATCACTATCGCAGCCTGATTCAGCTTCGCAACACCCATCCGTCGCTGCAAAGTGCGGGCATGGTGGCGATGGACAAATCGCACCCGTTTGTGTACGCCTATGTGCGCTACGCGGGGGCTGACAAGCTGCTGGTGGTGGTGAATCTGGATGATCAGCCTGTGGAGAATTACAGCCTGACGCTCAATGCGGGGCCGCTGGCGGGCATCACGCAGGCCAGCGTCATTTTTGGCGATCTGCCCGCGCCCGCGCTGCCCACCATCACGGACGCGGGTGGCTTTAGCGACTATACACCCTGGGCCAGTCTGCCGCCCTTCAGCACCACAATTGTGGAATTGAAATAGACCCACAAGACGACGTTTTTGTAGGGACATGACACGTTCCCCCATTCGGACATGGCGTGCCATGTCCCTACAAACCCACGATCTTACTCCCTCCATGCGAAGCGGGGAGGGTTGGGGAGGGGTTGCTTGCGAAGCGGGGAATGGGGTTGAAAGCCCCTCTACCGCGTAGTGGGAGAGGGGTTGGGGTGAGGGTGTCCTTCTTCCAACCCCTGCAAGCCCTCCGCATAGGCCCGAATCATGGCATCCGCCGCATACGGCAGCACCGCCTCACGGCCCGCTGCCCCCATCCGCGCCATCAATCCCTCATCGTCCATCACACGCTGCATGGTAAGCGCCATTGCCTGGGCATCACGCGCCACAAGAAAGCCGTTTTCGCCATCCCGAATCAGCTCCGGCATGATGCCGACAGGCGTTGACAGCACGAGCGTGCCACAGGCCATCGCCTCGGCTGTCACACGCGGATTGCCCTCCACCGTTGAGGCGCACACCAGCATCCGCGAGGCATTGTAGAGGCGCACCATGCCCGCATTGTCCGTCTGGCGCGGCACAAACTGGATTTGGTGGGCAATGCCCAATTGGGCCGCCTCCGTCATCAGCGCGGCTTTGAGCGGGCCATCGCCGCGCAGGGCCAGTACCGCCTGGGGATGAGATCGTGCGATCTGTGCAAACGCCCGCAGCAGCACATCCACGCCTTTGTTGGCGGCCAAGCGCCCGACGAACAGCACGTCATAGATTTTGGCTGCATCAGGGTAAGGACGATAGGCGTCTAGATCCAGGTACAGCGATGACAGGACGAGAATTTTTTCGGCGGGGACACCCAGTCGCCTGAGCAGCTCCGGCACTTCCCGATGATTGACCACGCGGAAGCCCGCCACGCGCCGACTCAGCCAGGGCAGATAGCGCATTGCTACTGCCCGCCACAGCCTCTCGCGCAGGGTCGTGGCGGTGGGGTAGCCCTCCACATGATGAATCTCGCTGACGAGAGGGATGGTTGTGCCGCGCAGCAGTAGCAGCGCCCCGATGCTGTTGTAGAAGAAGCCAAAATCGTGCGATGTGACGAGGCCATACGCACGTTCGCGCAGCAGCGCCGCCCCTTTTTGCCGAATAAACAGCGGTTGGAGGGCGCGATGCCAGGGTGATGGATGTACGTAGACGTTCCGGTAAATCACCCGCTCCAGGCCTTCTGGCGCAGAGGGCGTGAGAATATCAATCCGTGACCAGTGCCGCGAGAAGCGCCGCAGCATGTCATAGAATGCACCATCATTGCGATATGCGATGGATGAATCGCCGCTGAGCATGAGCAGATTCATACGCAGGAATCCCCAGGTTAAACGTGAGCCTGGGCATTATGCGGGCAAGCGGCCTATTTTTTGAGAGGCAATCCCTCATAACGACATTTTGAGATGCGGATTGAGAGACGATACGACATTGTAAAAATAGATCCTGTTGGTGTAGGGATGCTCCCTGGGTCGCCCCATATGCACCAACTTAAGCCAATATCTCGTCGTCAGAGTGGCTTTTGCCCTATCGTCAGGGGTTGAAAACCCCTGCCTTGCCTCTTGCGGGACTGAAAGTCCCGCTCAAACACGCCGTTTTGGGTGTGTCTCGGCGGGGTTTTCAACCCCGCAACACGGGAGACAGGGACTTTCAGTCCCTGGCGCAAGCGATGTGTGGTGTCATGAGGCAGGTGGGGCGGTTATGGACATGGCCCAAAACCCTTAAGTTGGTATACATGGGACGCTCCCTGGGTCGCCCGTGTTGAAAAACCATGTTCGGGCGCGATGCATCGCACCCCTACAACCACACCACGCTGTTCTGCATCCCTCCCGACAAAGCGGAGGACGATCATCGTTTTCAGGGGTGTCAGGCTCTGATAAGATATTCTCGATCAATCAACCATTCAGTACATCGCGCCACAGGCGGATGTCATAAGGGATTGTCCATGCGTATCTTCCGAATCTGGCAAAGTGGTTGGAGACTGCTGCTGCTGCTCGTGCTGCTGGTCGTCATCAACGGCCTGTATGCCAACGTCGCCGCGCACCCGCCCGTTGCCAGTGGGCAACCCGGCGCTCTCTTGTACGCGGCAGGATTCGATGGCTTCCTCGATGAATGGACGCAAGACCCCGGGCGTGACTCACAACAAATTGTCGATGGCGTCATGCGCGTGAGCGTGACCACCAGCAACACGATTTATTCCGCTGCCAAACCGCTGTACGGCGATTTTGATGCCTCGGTCACGCTGCGGAGCGTGGGCGGCTCAGAGCAAAATGAGGGCGAGGGCCTGATCTTCCGCCTCCAGGAGCGTTCCTGCGATATGCCGCTGCCGCTGATGTGTGATCTCAACCATGTCGATGTGCTGAATATTCCGCTGCGGATGGTCTTTCGCCCGCAGGAGCACCAGAACGGCTATTACATGTTCCTCATCAGCAGCGATGGCTATTATGCGCTCGGCAAATACGATGAGAAGGCGGGCGGGCTGGCGCTCGTCACGGTATGGCACGACAGCGACGGCCTGATCAATACGGGCCTGAATGTCGATAACCGCGTGCGCGTGGTGGGGCGCGGCGACCAATTCCAGTTTTTCATCAATGGACGTGCCGTTGAATTATGCGTCCCCAATTCCGGCGAACAGCCCACCGGCAACGCCAAAGATTGTCGCGGCCAGCATGTGAGCGTGTGGCAGGATTCAGCGTATCCCATTGGCAAGTTGGGCGTGGTAGTGCATACCGAGCAATATCCGGGCAGCGTCGTTGAGTTCGACAATTTCACCGTGACCATGCCGAGCACGGGCACAGGCACACCGGGCGCACAGCTTTAAGTGCAACCCCACCACCCCACCCCACTCCGTAGACCCCTCCCTGGCCCTCCCCACTCCGTAGGGAGGGAAAAAGCCCCTCCTTGCGAAGCGGGGAGGGGTTGGGGAGGGATTCATCTTTGCGCCAGCGGAGGGGTTGGGGAGGGGTTCATCTTTGCGCCAGCGGAGGGGTTGAGGTGAGGGGAGCAGGATCAGGCACATTGGTTGCCATCCAGAAGCCCGCAAAGATCAAAATTGCTCCCAGCATCTCGCCCAGATATTTGAACGACGGATCACCCAGGCGGATCAGCGCCCCGCCCGCAGCAGGCAGCAGGCCGCCCGCTGCAATGAGCCAGTTGCCCACCACGCGATTG
>DAOTUR010000563.1:0-1525 GCA_034436915.1 Anaerolineae bacterium | reverse complement strand
ATTTCTGCGCTTGTATATCAGGCGATGTTTGCGGCGGAGCAATAGGTTCGACAGGAGCAGGTATAGAAGGTGCAGTATCGCCATGCATGCGTGCTGCAATATTTTTGGGGTCAAAAATGCCCTTCAAAAACCGTTTGGGAAACAATTTCTGGTATTCGGCCCACATATCAGGCAGATGAAAATCAGCACTGATACTGCTGCTGACTTCAACCAATTCAGCATACAAGCCGAGGAGGACCAGCCATTCATGCGCCACCGCGCCATAACGGGCATCATTTCGTCTCACCAAAGCATCAAAGCGCTTTTCGGCCTCAGCAAAAGCGAGACGCGCCGCGTAATCACAGGCTTCATCATACAGTGCGTGATTCGAGCTGCTTCCACCCTTGCCATCAGGAGTCAGAGGTCGCTTAGCAGGAATATCGAGCGGCCAGTTGCGCTGAAACATCTCAACGGCCCGCTGAAAGTCGCCATAAAAGGCTGTCCCCATGTAAAACAGAAACTGTCTCTCGGCTAACCATTCGGGGATGATATCCCAATAGGAAATATCATATTTCCCTTTTGTGTCATCCAGAAAAAACTCGCCCTCCAGCACTACGGGAATAATGGGACGGTTGCGCCTGTGGGCATAGTCGAGTTCAGCCTTGCATATCTCACTCTGGAGACTCGCCTGTGAGACATGAAACACGAAGACATCGTTGTCGATGATGGCATCAACAATCGCATCCCACCAGTGAGGGCTGGCAGGCGGTAGATTGTGCTTATCCTGCCATGTGCTATAGCGTGGCGAGCCATCCTCAAATCTGAGAAGTGCCAGATCACGAGCAATCTTATCGACTTTGATCGAGTCGCTGCTGCGATAGGAGATAAACAATTTGAGGGGTACAGGCATAAACTGTTGCATCTCAGCAGAAAATTAAGGCATAAGACCATTATAACGAATGAAAGTCATATCACAATAAGCCAGATGCCCAAATCATGGCCCTGGCTCTCCCCATGCACGCGGCCCCACATGCTGCGCCAACGCACTGTCTAATAGTTGCCAGCGGAACACGCCATCGCGTCCACTATCCTCCTGCTTCAAAAAATAGCCGATCATCACATCAGGATCAGCATGGAACAACTGCGAGGGATGCGTCCATGTGTAGTAGAAGAACGACAGCAGATAGAGGAAAGTATAGATCAGACTGAGCAGCAGCGCCCCACGCACAAGCCGCACCGCATTGCGCCCCCATCGCGGCCTGAGCCAGCGCACAACCGCCCCACAAAACGCCCCGATCAGCAGCACATACACCGGATACAATTCGCTCATGCGGCGCATGCCGTAGCTCTCACCCGCCCACCAATCGAAGGCCGCTCCATTGATGGCAATTTGCAGCCCGATCATGCCCGCGCACAACAGTGTCCATCGCCGATTGATGCGCCACAGCGCGAAAAATCCCGGAATGCACAAAGCCAAAATCGGCGAATGCTTGAGCGTATGCCACAGCACATTGCCCGCCCCCACCAGCGGATTGACGAGGAAGGT
>DAOTUR010000562.1:0-3026 GCA_034436915.1 Anaerolineae bacterium | reverse complement strand
TTGGAGAAGTGGGGTCGCCAGTGTGCCTATTGTGGCGTGAAAGACCTGCCACTGGAAGTTGAGCATATCATTCCCAGTACACGCGGCGGCTCAAATCGTGTGAGCAATCTCTCGCTGGCCTGTCACGACTGTAATCAGGAGAAAGGCACACAGACTGCCGCTGAGTTTGGGCATCCTGACGTTCAAGCCAAAGCCAAGCAGCCGCTGAAAGACGCCGCTGCGGTGAATGCGACGCGCTGGGCGCTGTTCCATCGGCTCAAATTGACGGGCCTGCCCGTTGAAATCGGAACGGGCGGGCGCACCAAGTTCAATCGCATTCATCAGGGCTATCCGAAAGCCCACTGGATTGATGCGGCCTGTGTCGGCGAAAGCGGCGCGTCTGTGGCTGTAACCACAGGCCAAGTCATTCTATTAATTAAGGCGATGGGACATGGCTCACGCCAGATGTGTCGGACAGACAAGTACGGCGTTCCCGCACGCCATCGCCTGCGCCAGAAACGTCATTTCGGCTTTCAAACCGGTCATATTGTCAAAGCCATTGTACCAACTGGCAAGTATGCGGGAACCTATGTCGGACGTGTGGCCTGCCGCGCCACAGGACGCTTTGATCTTGTGACAGCGGCAGGCAAAGTCATGGCATCATACAAACATCTCAAGACGCTTCACCACTCTGACGGCTATACCTACCAAAAAGGACAAGGCGCTCTTCCTCCCCCTGACTTTAGGCAGGGGTATCCCGCGCCGATTCGATGACTTTTTTAACCCCTATCGCTCTCCTTGCCGTGCTGCTGGCGATCCCGATCCTGCTGTTGTATATGCTGCGTCTGCGGCGGCGCGATGTGATCGTGAGCAGTCATTTCCTCTGGCAGCAGGTGCTCCTTGATACCGAGGCCAACACGCCCTGGCAGCGTCTGCGCCGTAATCTCCTGCTGTTTCTGCAACTGCTGATTTTGGCGCTGCTGGTGCTGGCGCTGATTCGTCCTGCCCAGGTCATCGAGAGCATTAGCGCAGGCCGCACCGTCCTGCTCATCGACGCCTCTGCCAGCATGAGCGCCACCGATATGGATGGGCGCACACGCTTTGAGGCCGCTAAAACCCAGGCCCGCCAGATCATCGCCAATCTTGGCCCGCAGGACGAACTCATGCTCATTCGTGTGGCTGATGCGACAGAACCCGTCACATCCTATACGAGCGATGCGACCCAACTGCGGGCGGCGCTGGATGCGATGCAGCCGGGGCAGGGTGCAGGCGATTGGTCAACGGCGCTCACGCTGGCAGCGGCCGGGGCAGCCGGGGCCGAGCAGTTCAACATTTTGATTTTGAGCGATGGCAATATTCCCGATGTCGGCCAACTGCCGGAGAACGTGCCTGCGCCGCAGTTCATCTCGATTGGGCGCAGCGGCGACAATTGGGCCGTGAGTGCGCTCGCCGCCCGCACTCTCCCCGGCCAGCCCACCCAGCTTTACGCCCAGGTACAAAATGACACCTCGAAAGCGGCAAAGGTATCGCTCGTCGTGCGCCTGGATGGAGAATTGTGGGAGTCGGCCTCGCAGGAGGTGAGCGCCAACAGCCAGCGGGCTTTTATCTTCCAGGTCGATCAGCCGTTCCAGACGGTGGAGGCCCAGCTTGTGCTGCCCGATGGCACAGCCGATTATCTCGCGCTGGACAACACGGCCTATGCCACAGCGGTGCAGCAAACCACGCGCCGCGTCCTCGTCATTGGCCCGACGCCCAATCTCTTTTTGGAGCAGGTGCTCCGCAGTCTGCCAGGGGTGCAAACCTTTCGCGGCGATGCGGCACGCGGCATCCCCAATCAGCCGTATGATCTCTACGTCTTCGATGGCTGGCTACCGGAGGCGCTGCCCGCTGCTGATCTGCTCATCATCCATCCGCCGCGCTCAACGGCTCTTTTCACCGTCGGCGATTCACAGGCGCTGTCCGCGACGCCCATCACGGCTGTGAGCACGCATCCGCTACTGCGCTATGTCGATTTTGAGACGGTGAATATTCGTGCCTTCACGCCCATCAGCGGCGCAGATTGGGCCACGCCGCTGGCGCAGACCGACGTCAACGGCCTGCTGTGGGCGGGCGATGTGGACGGACGGCAGATCGTGATTGTGCCGTTTGATCTGCGCGACTCGGATTGGCCGCTGCAAATCAGCTTCCCGATTTTCATGTCGAACGCCATGAACGCCTTCACGCCCGCCAGCGCCATCGTCGGCGACAGCAATCTGCGCGTGGGCGATACGCTGCGGATTCGCCCGCCGCTGGATGCGACAGCCCTCACCATCACGCGCCCCGATCAAAGCCAGGATGTGCTGACACTGGTGGCGGATGTAGCTTATGGCAGCACGACGCAGCCCGGCCTGTATACGCTCACCATCGCGGCGGGCGATACGCCTGTCATACAAGCCTTTGCCGTGAATCTGTTTGGTACGGGCGAGAGCCGTATCGCGCCGCAAACGACGCTCAATCTGGGCGGGAAGGCTGCCCCTGAGACGGCGGAGGCGCAGTTCACCCTGCGCGAGTTCTGGTCGCTGGCCGCGCTGCTGGCGCTGGTCGTGCTGCTGCTGGAATGGGCGGCGTATCATCGGCGGCTGCGTGCGCCGCAGTCGGCTCGGCTTGCGCCGCGCTCAACGGCAAAAATTTAACAACCTTTATACAAAGGGCATGGCGTGCCATGCCCCTACAATGGGATATCTGTAAGCATCCCCATCCCTAAAGGGAGGGGCTTTTAGCCCCAATGCTTACCAGACTCAGGTCGCAAGACCTCCGTTAGAGACGAATACATAGGCACTTCGGAATGCCTCACCAGTTCCGAACTCTGCGGTGAGCGATTAAACAGGCGGCTTGGGAGCCAACCGTGTTGTTCACACAAAACCGTCTCATAACATTGTCGAGGTGAACTTTATCCGTGAAAACGGAGATATGAAAGGTAACTTTCGATGCAACGTGTTCTCGTGATCGACAAAAACAAGAAGGCCCTCATGCCCTGCCACCCCGCACGGGCGAGAGAACTATTGAAC
>DAOTUR010000561.1:0-2341 GCA_034436915.1 Anaerolineae bacterium | reverse complement strand
GCTGAGGGTCTAAGTCAGTGTCGTTCACACAAAACCGCTCTCTAACTTTGTCGAGGAAAACATTATCCGCGCAAGCGGAAACGGCTTGGGAGCGAGCCAGAGGTCACTTAAATCGCTCCTTCCCTTCGGGGAAATCACTCTGACGGCGACAGCGATTAGAAAGGAAGTACGCCTTTCCCCACCGAGTTAAAACCCGGTGTCCCCAGGCGAACATTTTATGGGTGAACTGACCCGCAAGGAACTCATTATTTCTCTTATCAACGCCAGCCCTCGGCCCCGTCTCGCGGGCGTCGATCTGTCCGCGATGAATCTCAGCCGCCTCGATTTTGAAGGGGCCAATTTTCGCGGCGCACGTCTGAGCGCCTCCAATCTGCAAGAGGCGATTTTGCGCGGCACAAATCTCACGGGCGCGGATTTGCAGGCGGCCCAACTGCCCTATTCCGATCTCAGCAACGCCCAGATGAATCTTGCCAATCTGTCCGGCGCAAATATGGTCGGGGCCAAGCTGTCCTCAGCCAATCTCGCCAACGCCATCCTGAACGGCGCGAATTTGAAAGACGCCATCCTCAAGGGGGCCACGCTGACGGGCATCAAATTTGATGAGAACACCACCTGGCCCGATGGCAAAAAAGGCAGCGCGGGCAACCCTGCGACGTATACGGTGTAAGGTCTTCCAGAATCGTTTTGTGTCGGGGCGACCTATGAGTCGCCCCGACAATCCGCATATTTATTCTATGCAATCCAAATCAGCGCTCCCAGTGGGGGCAGAGGGGAAGGTGGCGTTCACACTGCAAGTTCATCGTAAGACTTATCTCGTCGGGGATCACGCGGCGCGGCGCATGATCGAGTGCGGCATCAGCGAAGACATGATCGTTCGCACGCTGGAAGACGGTCTCATCATCGACCAGAACCACCACAGCGACCTCTATGAGCACACGTTTTACGACGATCTCC
Organism: Anaerolineae bacterium; assembly: GCA_034436915.1. Classification (GTDB taxonomy): domain Bacteria; phylum Chloroflexota; class Anaerolineae; order Aggregatilineales; family Phototrophicaceae; genus JALHOR01. The sequence continues at coordinate 1,387 of DAOTUR010000561.1, read as the reverse complement.
TGCAAGACACCTTCACCATCCGCGTGGTGGTCGATGAAGTGCAGCGACTGATCATGACTGTGATCGATCTTACGCCTGACGATGAGGCGTTTTGAAGCGCCCCTGATCAGACGAGCATCCCCAAAGCGAGGGTGCTCATGGTATCATTGTTACGCATTCCTCCGCGGCGACTCACAGTTTTGCCTCCGTTGTCATGCCATCCCTACCGAAAACGATGAGAGAAGCACCCGATGACCAACCCAAGCATTCCACTCCAGATCACCGTGACGACCATAGGTGAACGCCTCGACAAACATCTTGCAGAAGCGCTGCCCTCTTATTCTCGCGCCCAGCTTCAACACTGGATCAAAGCCGGGCAAATCCGCGTCAATGAGACGACTGATGTGAAGGCCGGCACGAAGCCGCGTCCTGGCGACATCATCACCGTTGACTTCCCGGTGGAAGAAGATTTTCGCCCGCAGCCGGAAGATATTCCGCTGGCGGTGCTGTATGAAGATGATGATCTGGCCGTGATCGAGAAGCCAGCGGGCCTTGTAGTGCATCCCGGCGCAGGCAATCCCAGCGGGACGCTCGTCAATGCGCTGCTGTCGCTCTATCCGCAGATGCAAAGCCTCGATGATGATGAAAATCTGGAAGAGGGACGGGCAGGCATTGTGCATCGGCTGGACAAAGACACCAGCGGTTTGATCGTCGTCGCCAAGCACAAAGACGCACTGACCCATCTCATGGAGCAGTTCCGTGAGCGGACGGTGGAAAAAACCTACATCGCCCTGCTGGAACGTGTGCCGCGCACGCTGTCGGGCATTGTCGATGCGCCCATCACCCGCGACCCCAAGAATCGCCAGAAGATGAGCGTGATGGCGCGGGGACGCAGTGCCATCACCGAATTTGCCGTGACCGATCATAATTTTCCAGGCGGGCAAGTGCTCGTCACATTGACGCCGCGCACCGGACGCACGCATCAAATCCGCGTGCATATGGCCTTCATCGGCTGCCCGATTGTGGGTGATACAGTGTATGGGATGCGGCGCGGCATGATGGGCCTGGGACGCCAATTTTTGCACGCGGCGGGCTTGTCCTTCGATCAGCCGACCACAGGCGAACGACTGTCGTTTACGTCGCCGCTGCCGCCTGATCTCACGGCCCTGCTCGACAAGCTGCGTGAGAAGGCTTAAGCAGAGGGAGTGGTCAGATACCCCACGCCTAAAGGCGGGGGCTTGCAGTTATGGCGGGATTGAAACCCAAAACACACACCGCGTATGGCGGAATGACCGCCGCGTTCGTTGTTTGCTCCGCTAACTGTTGCCCGGACGGATGCCCGCTGTCTTGAGCGGCCTTTAACACCTCATCTAGGCTTTCCTGATTTTACGTGTGGCAAGACTTCGCC
>DAOTUR010000560.1:0-5641 GCA_034436915.1 Anaerolineae bacterium | reverse complement strand
CGCCCGCCAATATCCGCCGGATTGAGGAAGGTATCGCGGAAGCCCAGATCGCGTGCCCGCTGTTCCATCGCTGTGCCGGGATCGGTGATGGCGATGAACTGGCGACCACTGCGGCCTGTTTGCTGATAGAAATATTGCAAGAACATGTTGGTTTCAATCGTGCCGCCAGATTTGCTCGCCACGATGAACAGCGTCTTCTTGATATCAATCGCATCTTCAACCGCTTTGACGCGAGTCGGGTCGGTGCTGTCCAGAACGAGCAGTTCGGGGTAGCCCTCCTGCTTGCCGAAGGTCTTGAACATCACTTCCGGCGCGAGGCTGCTGCCACCCATGCCCAGCAGCACGACATACTCAATCTCGCTGTTTTTGTAGACAGAGGCTTGCAGCGTCTTGAGGCGTCCAAGATCAATCGTCTTGAGGATATCAAGCCAGCCCAGGCGGTTGACGATCTTGGCAATCGTCGGGCCATGATCCTTCCACAGGCCGCCATCTTTGCTCCACAGGCGCGGATTGAACAGCGCCTTATCCAGTTCGCCCACCGCCCGTGTGACCGCATCCGAGTAGATGCCCGCTGCGGTGTTGATGCGGCTCATCATGCCTGTGCGGAGTGCGATGCGCTTGGCCGACACCTGATTGATGAGCTTCTCAAACGCTTCGAGAAATAATTCAACGCCATCGGTTTGCAGATTGTCCGTGATCTGACGCAGATCAATGCCCAACTCGGTCAGACGATCAATCACCTCATTCGGCGGCATCAAATCGCCCTGATCGCTCAAAATGGTGAGCGCGGCTGTGCCATGATCGATGAAAGCGGCCAGCGTTTTTGGCGGTACTGTGTTGACCGTATCCGGGCCGATGAGCATATCGACATAGCGAGTATCGGCATAAGCTGGATTTTTTGTACCCGTCGAGGCCCACAGAGGCCGCTGGACTTTGGCCCCGGCTGCCCGCAGCGCTTCAAAACGTTCGCCTTGGAACAGCTTCTGAAACGAGCGATAGGCCAATTTTGCATTGGCAATCGCGGCTTGCCCCAGAAGGCGGCGGTTGGCGGCAATCCGCTGTGTATCGCCCGTCATCTGAGCGGCACGAATATTGTTTTCCAGGATACGATCCACCGCGACATCAATGCGGCTCAGGAAGAAGCTGGCAACAGACGCAATATGCGAGATATCCTGTCCTGCTGCCAGACGCCGTTCGAGGCCCTTGATATACGCCTCCGCCACTTCCTCATAATTCTCGACGGAGAAGAGCAGGGTGATGTTGATGTTCAGGCCCTCAGCGGTGGCATCTTCAATCGCAGGCAATCCTGCCGCTGTGCCAGGGATTTTGATCATGACATTGGGGCGATTGACCAGCGACCACAGGCGTTTGGCTTCGGCCAATGTATCCGGCGTGTTGCTCGCCAGCAGCGGCGGCACTTCCAGGCTGACATAGCCATCGACGCCGTTGGTGCGGTCATAGATGGGCTTGAGCATGTCCGCCGCCGATTGAATATCTTCAACCGCCAGACGTTCGTAGATGGCTTCCGAGTCGAGATCGATCAAGGTCAGAATATTATCGTCATACAGCTCAGATTCACCGATGGACTGCTGGAAGATGGCCGGGTTGGATGTGACGCCCATGATGCCTTCTTCATCCAGGCGGCGCTGGAACTCGCCGCTGCGAAGCTCTTTGCGATGGATGTAATCAAGCCAGAGGCTCTGACCAAACTGCTGCACTTCAACGGCGGGATTGCGCGTCATCCGTCATCTCTCCTTGAGTATCTCTCTGATGTAGAACTCGATATTGTAGCGCACCCCGGCTGAAATGCTCTTGCCGCTCAGGGTTTTCTGATATTACGAGCGCGGCGTTTCCGCAGTCATCGGTGTGACGGGCGCTGCCTCAAGCGCTGTCGAGGGCGTGATAACCGTCTCAGGCGCTGTCTCGTCCTCATCTTCCCAACTAATGATCCAGACGCACAGTCCGGCCACCAGCACTGTCGCCACCAGCAGGGCTACCCACTGCGACGGCTGCAAGCCCACATCGCGGGCCTCATTGATGACGAACAGAGCCATCCCCAGCGCCAGCACAATCCAGGCGGCGAGGCGGGGGTGGCGCATAGCCCAGCGCACCGGGGGGAAATTTTGCATCGTGATTGCTCCTTAACGGTCTTAAACAGAGAGTATTATAGCATTCTGTGGCAGGGGTCACAGGGATGATCGCGGCCCAAAATAGGACAATCGCATCTTGTAATCATTCACCTATCCGTGAGAATCGTGGGTTTGTAGGGGCAGGATACATCCTGCCCACGTTGAATCCCCTACAAATCATCAGGGCGCGATATATCGCGCCCCTACGAGGGCCTTCATCGCATGGATAGCTGAATGATTACCGCATCTTAAATTTTTTGGTTCATAAAAGTTCACAGAGGGTATTTATGTAGGGATTTGGCGTGCCAAACCCTGGGTATGGCACGCCATGCCCCTACAAGAACCATTATGAGCGCCCTGATTTCGCTGAATTACGATTTGACGTGATTGCCCTGCGGCCCAAAATGCGAGATCGCGGCCCGCATACCTGTGATGAAAATCTATCACTCTACAATCGCCACAGGCCGCAAATTCCATTAGAATGAGCAAAATACGAATGAGGATAGAGGTATGGCACAGTTGATTGGGCAAACCATCCGCGAGTACCGTATCGATGAGCAGATCGGACGGGGCGGGCATGGCGTCGTCTTTCGGGCGGTGCATCTTCCCACGGAACGGGTGGTCGCCATGAAAGTGCTGCTGCCCGAATACCTGGAAGACCCGACAATGGCCGAGCGCCTTGAGCTGGAAGCCTCGATTGTCCGCGAATTGAAGCATCCCAATATCGTCCATTATGAAGACTCATGGAATGATGCTTATGGCGTCTGGTTGGTCATGCGCTATATGGGTGGAGGCAGCTTGCGCGAGTTGATGGCCCGCCAATCGCCCATCCCTCTCGATCAGATTTCGCGTATGGTGTCGCAGATTGTGGGCGCATTAGAATGTGCTCATGTGGCGGGCATCGTCCACCGCGACCTGAAACCGGACAATATCATCTTTGATGACGAGGGCAACGCCTATCTGACCGATTTTGGCATTGCCAAGCGCCTGGGCTACAAAGCGATTACGAGCATGGGTGTCGTCATGGGATCACCTGCATATCTCACGCCGGAGCAAATCCTGGGGTCGCCCGTCTCACCGCGCACGGATATTTTCTCGCTCGGCCTGACGCTGTATGAAGTCCTCACTGGGCAGCATCCCTTTGGCAAGACCAAAGGTCAGGTGCAGCTCATGATGATGATTCTGCAAACGGATATCCCCGATGTCTCGAAGCAGCGCAGCGATATCCCACCTGCCCTGGCGGCTATCATCGCTAAAGCCGTCACCCGTGATGTCAGCGGGCGCTATGAATCCGTCACCGATCTTTGGAAGGCATGGCAGGAGGCACATCCGCTCCCATGATTGACGCATCTCTGAACATCCGACGCATGGCCGCGCTGGACAGTGAGGCGCTGGCCGATACCTTCGCCGCTTGGCACAAGCCGCTGTCGCAGTTTGAAAATTATTATCTGGAGCAGATGCTTGAGAAGCGGCTGGTGCTGGTGGCGCTGCTCGGCGAGAAAATCATCGGATACAATACCCTGATCTGGGAGTCGCCGTATACGCATTTCTGGCGGCGGCGCATCCCTGAGATCGTCGATCTCAATGTCTGGCCGACCTATCAGCGTCAGGGCGTCGGCAAAGCGCTGATTGCCCGCTGCGAGATGGAAGCTCACGCACACGGTTACATGTATGTCGGCATCAGCGTGGCACAAACCTCCGATTATGCGAATGCCGAACGCCTGTATCGTGCCCTCTTCTATGTCCCCGATGGCTTTGGCGTCACACACGAGGACAATGAGCTGCATCTGATCAAGAAACTCGGTTGAATGGGTAGGTAGTACCCCACCACGATGATAATGACAGATACGCAGGATGGTTCGTAGGGACACGGCCTGCCGTGTCCACCCATTCGGACAAGGCGGGCCTTGTCCCTACAGACCCACATAAATATCTCTATTTATCATTGTGGCGCGGTAGGAGAAATGATCGCGTGGTTTTGTCAATACCATTTCAATTTGAGATAGATTGGCGCAAGGGCAGGACGCATCCTGCCCCTACAAACCCGATTTAACGCGATTGTCCCTCGCCTAAAAGCGCCCCTGCATCGTGCCGGCATAGCCCGTGAGTTCGGCATAGCCAATGCCCGTGACATCGCCTGTGATATCAACCGCGCCCTCCCAATACGGTACAGTGCCATCCGGCAGTTCCTGATCACTGATGACAGGGGTGGCCGTGAATGTCCAATTGACCTCACTTGTTTTCACCGTCAGCGTCCATCCGGCGGGATAGGTGGCCCCGGTATGCGGGCTTGTCCACGTTCCCGTTGGCGTGATGGTAAAATCGCTGGCCGCAAGATACTGCGTCGTCCCATCCGGGCGAATGAGCAGGCCGCCAAAAGCGGGAATCGTGCTGCCATCCTTCTGGCGAATCTGACCGATCATCAGTTCATAATCATTATCGAAGATCAGGCCAAACCAATCCCAGCCCTGCGATGTCTGAGATAGGGCGCTTGTGCTGAACTCATGATCTTTCCACGTCAGCCCGCTCACCGTGTAGGTCGTCGCGCCAATGCGAATCGTCCCCTTCGTCTGCAAGCGCGACAGCGAATAATAATAGCTGGCGTTGCCTGCTTCCGGGCTTTTGGCCGATAGTCCCTGATCGCCCTGGAGCGCGGGCGGTTTCGTCTGGGTCAGCATGAGATCAACGGCGAATTGTCCGGCGTCGGCGCTGATCTGCGTTTGCATGGCGGCGTCATCCTGTGCCAGAATCTGCCAATCTTCCACCCAGACATGATAGCGCGGGCTGCTCTCGGCTCCGGCCAGATCTGCCGCGCCGCGACTGAAACGCTGATCATGGTAGAAGGCGTTACGGGCCGCATCGGTCACAGTGAAATGCACAAAATACACCTGATTGGTGCGCCATTCGCTGCTGGTTTTGGCCTCATCCGGCGTGAGGGCGCGGCGAAAGACAGTGAATTGAAAGCCAAACCGTTCGCCCGCCTCCGACGTGAGATTGCCTGTGTAGTACCACCACTCAGTTTGATAGCTCGGATGTGACCCATAATCCGCCGGGAAGTGCCAGTTATACGGCTTGATGGCGCGATCATAGCCGCTGGTGTCCTGAGCGCCCGTTTCCATCACCACGCCTGTGACAGCCACATCGCCCTCACGCGATGAGACGAGAGAAAATCCAAAGATCACGAGTGCCAGCAGTCCCACCCCAAGAAAAATCCAGCGTGCCATACAATAATCCCCTCACCTGTGAAATGCTTCACAGATAGTATAGGTCATATGTCTAAAGAAGTTGTGAGAGACTTGGTAGTTTGTGTTTTACAATCAATCCAAAGAAGAATATCAATACCTTCGCCAATTTTGAAAACACAGCCAAATCTGCCTTTTTGAAGCAAATTTGACCGTAATCATTCACCTATCCGTGAGAATCGTGGGTTTGTAGGGGCACGATGGATCGTGCCCTGGTGATTTGTAGGGAATTTGGCGTGGGCGCGATGCATCGCGCCCCTACAAGGGCGT
>DAOTUR010000559.1:0-2884 GCA_034436915.1 Anaerolineae bacterium | reverse complement strand
CGGAACTGGTGAGGCATCCCGAAGTGCCTATCTATTCGTCTCTAACGGAGCCTTCTCAGGCCAAGTCTGGTAAGCATTGGGGCTAAAAGCCCCTCCCTTTAGGGATGGGGATGCTTACGCGTTGTGGCCTCTCAAAATTGCATTGACAGCGCTCGCGTACTCCTCCCACTCAGCGCGTTCGGCTGAGAGTGCGGCTTCACCGGGCGGCATCAGGCGGTAGTAACGGCGTTCGCGCCCATTTTCAATCTCACGATACGACTCAATCATGCCCTGCTGCTCCAGGCTGTGCAGCGTGGGGTAGAGCGTACCTTCTTTAAAATCCAGCACACCCGATGTCTGGGTCTTGATTTGCGCCGCGATACGATAGCCGTGTGCTGGCCCGCTGCCAAGCACATGTAAAATCAAAAGCGGCAAGCTACCCTTCATATTCATGTGACTGCCTCCATGCCTCATCTTTCTATGCATCATATCTCTAAAGGTTATAAGACGCAAGAGATGACCCCTCCCTAAATCCCTCCCCGCAACGTAGAGAGGGACTTCAAGCATTTTGCTCACCCTCTCTGAACAGGGTATCCGAGATCAGTGAGCAGGGCATCCGATTCCATCACAATATTGATATTTCGATGAGACAAATTGGCCTAAATTGGATTCGATTGGACATACAAGTGAGGGCCTCACCCCATTAGGATAGGCATACTTGATGACTGTGAGCCGATGTCTCACAACGATGATGAGGTGAATTCCCCATGAGCGATACAACCTATACCCACACCACTGTCACCCAGGAAAACGGAGCCGTCGAAAAAGGCTCTGAGAAGGTCAAGCGCGGACTGGCCCAGATGCTCAAGGGCGGCGTTATTATGGATGTCGTCACACCCGATCAGGCCAAAATTGCCGAAGATGCAGGCGCATCGGCGGTCATGGCGCTGGAGCGTGTCCCGGCGGATATTCGCGCTCAGGGCGGCGTGGCCCGCATGAGCGATCCCGATATGATTGAGGGCATTATCAAGGCTGTGACCATCCCCGTCATGGCGAAGGCCCGCATTGGTCACTTCGTGGAGGCGCAGATTTTGCAGGCCCTCGGCGTCGATTACATTGATGAGAGCGAAGTGCTGACGCCTGCGGATGAAGAGCATCATATCAACAAGCATAAATTTGCTGTCCCGTTCGTGTGCGGATCGCGTAACCTGGGCGAGGCGCTGCGTCGTATCAGCGAAGGCGCGGCCATGATCCGCACCAAAGGCGAAGCAGGCACGGGCGATGTGGTCGAGGCGGTGCGTCATGCCCGCACCATTATGGGCGAGATTCGCCGTTTGACCTCGCTCGATGAGGATGAACTCTATACCTTCGCCAAAGAGATTCAGGCTCCGTATGCGCTGGTCAAAGAAGTGGCGACCCTGGGCCGTTTGCCCGTCGTGAACTTTGCGGCGGGCGGCGTGGCAACCCCGGCGGATGCGGCGCTCATGATGCATCTGGGCATGGATGGCGTGTTCGTCGGCAGCGGCATCTTCAAGAGCGGCGATCCCTCCAAGCGGGCCAAAGCCATCGTCAAGGCTGTGACGCATTATCAGGACGCGGGCATTCTCGCGGATATCAGCCGCAACCTGGGTGAAGCGATGGTTGGCATTTCGGTGGGTTCGCTCGCCGCAGGCCAGAAGATGGCTGGACGCGGTTGGTAGACTTGTAGGGGCGCAATGCATTGCGCCCTCCATAACCAATACAAATTACAAAGGCGCTCCCACATGTGAGAGCGCTGTTTGCGTTGATACAAACCCTGTGATCGGTGTATGATGAAAATGTCACAACATGGAGGGCGGCATTATGGATATCACGCGCATACGCATGACCAATGAGCAGTATATGGCGATGCCGGATGATGGAAAACGCTATGAGCTGCATGATGGCGTCTTAAAGCAAAAATTTTATGGCGTACATGAGGGAGTTGAGATGCCAAGCCCAACTGTTATACACAATTGGATCGTAGCCGTGCTCGTGCGTCTTCTCTTGAATTATGCTCTAGAGCATAAATTAGGCTATGTTTTTGGAGATAATCTTGATTATCTTCTTGAAGCAGGACTGATCCTCAAGCCCGATGTCTCTTTCATGGCAGCGGCGCGTGTCACGACCTTTCCCAATTATTTTAGAGAAGCGCCTGATCTGGCTGTCGAGGTCATTTCGCCCTCCAACACGGCCAGTGAGATGTTCTATAAAGTCGAGACCTATCTGAGTCGCGGCGGGCGTCTTGTCTGGATCATTGATCCGCAGGAGAAAATCGTCATGGTGTATCGCAAAAGTGATGAGCGCCACACGCTGTCGCTGCGTCTCAACATCAATGACGTGCTCACAGGCGGCGATGTCCTGCCAGAGTTTCGTCTCCCCTTGAACGATCTCTTTGGTACGCTGCCTGCTGAATCGTAAATTGTACAGGCACGAGCGATATCTCACTCGTACCCGATTTTGTCCCCAAAAACGCACCCGCTCCGATCACAGGCGCTTCTTCTTCTCGCCCAAGCCGCGCCACTGCCGCCAGCGAAACGCCAGCATCAGCCCTGTTATGCCGCCGATACCTGTGGCGATTGCGGCGATGGTTTGGCGCAGTAAATCATGTAAATAGTTTGCCGTTGATATTGGCCCCTGTTGTACTACACCTAATGGGGGAAAGATGACAGGGTTATTCATGAGAGACACAGCTTGAAGATTGGACAGCCGAACAATTTCGAGAGGAAGTGCAGTCAAATGATTGTTTGCGAGATTGAGGTATATAAGATTGCCCAACTGACCGATTTCGGGTAGGGTTGTTAATTGATTGTCTGGCAACATAAGAAACTGGAGGTTCGTCAATTGACCGATTTCGAGGGGTAAAGTTGTCAGTTGGTTATGGCCC
>DAOTUR010000558.1:0-8200 GCA_034436915.1 Anaerolineae bacterium | reverse complement strand
AAGACGATGTAGAATAAAAGGACAAGCCACAAGATAATCACGGACGACGATCCAAAAATGGTTTGTTCGTATTGCCCCTCTCTGAATGGGAACGGCTATTTCTTTGGAAAAGCCTAACGCCTCTGTCTTATACCCAGTTTATCCGTCAGATCAATCTGGAATTGGGCGCATGAGACACTGGTATTCATTGAAAAGGCAGATGCAGAAAGCAAAAATCGTGCCATCCATATGGAGCGAGCATGAGTTAAGCCTCTTTTTAGAAGTTGAAGCGCTGTTGCATCTGGTCGAGACGTTGAGATCTGACCTCAACGCTCAAGAGGCCTGGATGCTTGTCTCTGGATATGTTGTAGAGGGGCTTAATGATACCCCTGACCAGCGACGCATGTGTTTGCAACTCCGAATACACCTCCGCTATGTGAAGACAGCCAGTGCATGGCGCAGCTGGTTCACCTGGTACAGAGAGCAGCCTCTCCAAGCGCGTCTCTATACATTTTCGCAGGACAAACGTCTTGAGAGAGTCGGCGGTTGCGTCTTAATGGAAGATCGGCTCGAAGCCTACGAAGCACTCCTGATAGGCCAGGAACAGACCTCCATTGTTGCTTCACACGAGGAATACGCTTCTGCTGGTCAGGAATACACATTTATCGTTGATGGGGTTGCGCAAAAGCTAATGATCCCCGCTGAATTTCAGCAATTTGCAGGCCTGCAAACCTCAGGCCGTATTGTGCCGTCTCGCACGAGGCGTGAGGCTCTGATCGTCAATCTGCATACCTTGTTACAGACTGCCGCAGAGATTGACGCGTTGGAATTCGAGGTTGGCATTGCGAAAAGAGGCCATTGGAAAAAACGCTTGGAACGGCTGATATTTTCGCAGCGCACAGCCATAGAAACATTCCAGCCTTCGCAAACCATCACCCTGGAAGGACTGTATCATCTGGCAGGGGCATTGGGGGTTGGTAAATCAACTATTATCTGGGTACTCACCTATCATCTGGCGCGTTATGAGAGCAAGCATATCACAGTTGTTATGAACACCGTTGTCGAGACCATCAGTTTCGCAGTATGGCTGCGGCAGCTTGGTGTTCAGGCGGCTCCGGCGTTGGGGCGTAATCGTGCTGACCATGCCTTGAAATATGGTCTCGCGAATCAAGCGAGCCTGAGTATAGAGCGTGTTTTCGATCCTGAGACGCCACCAGATCCTGTGCTTAACTGGTTTCCGACGCCCTGCGTGCTCAGCGGTATGCTTCCGACGCCTATTCCGGTTGGGCAGGAACCCTGCTACCGCCTTGAAGATGCTGAGGGTAACCACCATGACTGCCCGCTGATGTCCGTATGTCCCGTTCATAAAGTCGGGCGTGATCTGGCTGAATCGCAGGTCTGGGTGTTGAACCCGATGAGTTTCCTGTATTCCTCAGCACCAAAGAGCATCGGGAATGGGCAGCTGAGTCTTTTTGAAGCAGTTTATCGCATCAGCGATCTCGTGATTATTGATGAAGCAGATCGCATACAGGTGCAGTGGGATCGCGCTTTTGCGCCAGCACAGCCGATTGCAGGCAGTTATGATGCTCTGCTGGATACACTGCGTCGCAAAATAGCCGTTATCACCACTGGCCAGCGGAGACGCATCTCAAGAACAACGGCGTTTAATCGCCTCAGCAAAATGGATAATCAGGCAGATATTGTCGTTAATCGGGCTTTCCTGCTTTTGGGACGGAGCCGAAAGTTGAGGACATGGCTGATGAGGCGGCAGGTGACCAATGCGCGTCTGTTCTATCTTCTAATTGAAGATCTTCTTAAAAATTTGCCAGCACGCACGAGCGATGAAGAGAAGCAACACATCAAAGAACAGCTCGAAGAGGTATTCAAGCGCTTCTGGCAGCAACCGATGAGAGATCAGGGCAGTGATCTGGCGCTGTGGGTCAAAAATCTGCTTGGGTCTGATGCACGCGATCATGAGCTTCAACGGATCTTAGAACGCTGGCTTGCGGCGCAGATGCAGTGGAAGTTGCCTCTTCGCGACAAAAGGCGACACGTCGCACGGCGGCTTGAACTGGCTGTTGTGCTGGCCGCGATGATGAAGCAAACCAACGACATCTTTCATCAGCTGAAGGGAATTGAGGATCAGATTGGCAGTCTGGATACCGGAACAGTGGAACTCCGAGAGGCCCTTGTCGCTCTCGTTCCTGATTCGCCAATTGGCGAGATGTTGGGTCTTCGCTTTTTAGATGCAGATGCCTCCAATCGGACAGGGGTGTTTACGGCCACCCGCCATCGTGGGTAGGGCGCTGGTTGCTGCATAACCTGGATCGTGTCTATATTGATACTGAGCATCTGCCAGGGCCGCATGTGATGCTGACCTCAGCCACCAGCTGGCTGCCGCACTCTGCACAGTTTCATCTAGCGAGACACCCCGATGCTGTGCTCATGCTGACCGATGAAGCCCGCCCTCAAAGCGCCATTCATATGGAATTTCGGCCTGTGGCCTTCAATGAACAGCGGATCAAAGTGTCGGGAACTGGTCAATATCGCGATCAAAATCTGAGGTATATCGTGCGACAGTTGGCTGTCTCTGATTTGCAGGATGAGCTTGATTGTTGGCAGTCACGAGGCGAAGCCCGAAAGATTTTGCTGGTAGTGAACAGCTACGAGCAAGCCCGAATCGTGCAGGATGAATTGCAGCAAATTCCTGTCTGGCGAGATCGTGTCATGCGATTGATCCCCGATGATGCAACAGATTCTGCGGATATGACTATTCGGGCGAGACAGGTGGAGCGTCTCTATCAGCACAGAAGGGCCGATGTCTTGATTGTGCCTTTGATGGCGATTCAGCGTGGCTTCAATATCCTAGATGAAGCAGATGGGGCGCTGCTAGGAACGGCGTGTTTCCTTGTGCGGCCTTACCCACCGCCGGATGATCTTGGGCCTCAGATTCTGAGCCTGAATGCGTGGTGGATGCGCCGCCTGAGCCATTACTCGCGGCTGTTGAAGACTGGTTCAGACCTGCCAAAGCTCCGTCAGGCAGCGTTGAAAGCTTGGAATAGACGTCTGCGCAACGTCAGCCGAGGGATGGATCGCCTCGATAACGACCTCTATCGCGAATTTCTGCGCGATCAATTCATCCCGATCTGGCAGACCATTGGCCGCCTCGTGCGTGGAGGACGCGATGCGCGTGTCTTTTTCATAGATGGCGCATTTGGCAGCTCTCAAGGCAAGCGCCATATGCTGCTCGATTGGTATCAGATGCTGGATGCTTTGCGCCATAGCAATTCTGACGCTGACACGTTTCTGGCACAGCCCCTTTACGAGAACGCTTATGTGGCCTTTAAAGAGGCTGTTGAAAATGGAAGGATTTTCTGAATATGGCGCGTAATATGTCTCCCTCTATTCAACCTGTGGCATGGCGCATCAATGTTCATAAACTGCCGGACGCACTCCGCATTGTTGAAGCGCTGTGCATGCCGGAAGTCATGTTTGGCTCATTGGTTGGGCTAAAGCCTTCTGCATCCAAAGTGCCGCCGTTTGCCAGCCTGCATGACTTACTTGGAACCTTCTCAAGCCTCATTCTGGGGTTTGAGCCAGCATTCTTACGGCCTGAAAATACACGGCGCGCTTGGTTGTATACCACAACCAGCGATCAGATTGATAAGAAGCGGCTTCGCACCTTAATCCATCACTGGCTCACGGCGTCTTATGGCTCAGAACGGGCAGCGGCTCTTGCGCGTTCGTGGATGACACTCGATTGGAGTCATACACGCATTGATCTGGCGAATGCCAGTATCGAGATGCAAAAGCGCCTTCTTGCATCGCTGGTTACACGCTGGCTTCTGACCCAGCCCTACCAATTTACGCTCGAAGGCAAAATGGGAACGCAGGCCATGCCGCTGCGGCTTGTTCCCTTGATGTCAAGCCGCCAGCATGCTGAATTGATGACAGAACCCCAGGAATTGAGAGGCATGCTTGTGTCCTTCGTGCTGCGTTTTTGGGTAGAAACGATGCCAGTAACAGGCGAACTTGTCCTCTATCAAAAAACCTCTGTACGGCGCTGGATGCAGGGTTCATTGATTAGTGATAACCGTGTTCGGCTGAAGTGGAATCGTAACCGCTGCGTTTATTTACGCCGACACACAGGCTATTTAGATCGCCAGCCACGCCAGGATGTATTTAGCCGCATTTCGATGCGCTTTGACGGCGGGGGTGCGCAGGGCCTGCACTGGGTGGGCAATCAGGCGAATGTCTTTGGTCAGGAGGGTATTGGCGAGGCCTTTCCAACACCGCTAGACTTTGCCCAGGATTTGAATGCCCACAGAAACCAACTGCTCATTGCGATGGAAGCCCGCGATGCGCAAAACAGCCGCGTAAGCGCTGGCCTCAACATACGCGATTATCTCGACATCATGCGTGATTTGGCAAAGGTGCTGGCTGTGATTGTCGATTCTCTGCCTCATCAGTTGCGGTATGGGCATGGAGACCCACGTCGCATGATCAGCCAGAGCCAGCGAGAGCGCAAAAGGGTTTCAGCAGAGACACGCTATGCTGCGTTGCAAGCCATGCCTCATACACTCCGCATCGAGCTGCAAACGCCGCATGTACGCGAGGCAAAACACGCCATTCTTAAGGCTGTCGGATATGAGATAGCTGTAGAAGAGCTGGATGATGGCTCGCAAACGGTCACTGACGAAAGGGGACGCACACTGCTTGAGATCATCCCCTATTATAACGCTGAAATTCTGGATCTGCTGCCGCCTGCCGCTGAAAAAGCGAACTGGCAAGCACGCCAGGCAATTGAGGCGGCCCGCCAGCGCCAGATCAGCCAACGCTATGCCCGTCTCAAACAGCCAACAGGGGTGCTCGTTCTGCTGCCGGATTATCGCAGCACTCTCCGCAATCGCGATCCTAAGCAGGCCATTCGCGCAGGGTTTACTCAGGCCGGGCGCATTTCAAAATTTTATACCCCTAGAAAAGAGAAGGAATCACCAGAAGGCTTAACGCATCGCCTGCAAAACAGCGTGATGGCACTGCTGCGCATATTGGGCTACCGCTACAATCCTTATTATATGCCTCCGCCTGATATTCATTTGCCGCCTGAACTTGACCTGATTGTCTTCTGGTTGTTTCAGCGCAATGCGCGTCATCGCAAAGACCAGACTGTTCTTTTGCCACTGATGGCTGTTGTTCCAGCAGGCAGCTGTCAAATAGAGGTTTATTTGCCGAGTTCAACAGGAACGGCGCAGCATTATCCATCTTTGTCGCAGGCGCTGATCGCGGCATCGACAATGGAAATGGATTTTGAGCAGCCTGCCCAGGCCGTAAACTTCTTTCGCAGTGCTATGTCACGGCGCAAGAGCCAGACCCCAACGCTGTTGTTTCTGTGTGAGCAGAATATACGGCGAGTCTTCCCTGAGTTGTCGAGTCAGAAACCAGGAAAGCTGTCATTGGGGGGGATTTTAGACGCTGCGCCTTATATCCGTGTGGCACAGCTACGCTTCTCGCGGGATGAGGAAGCGCCTTTCTGTCTGCCAGGGGCGAAGCATGGTAAATATCAAGGGCTTTATGGGCATGAGGATCAGCCGCATGTTTTCTATTCGCTACACAATATCAACCCAGCGTTAGTCAAGCCCAGCATTATGCATCGCAAACTGGATATGACCAGCCGTCTGGCGCTCAATCCATCAACGGTGCAGGTCTGGTTGCGGCAGCTGCACGCTGATGACGTTCCTGCTGAATGGGCAGCGCTTGTCCACCGCATGCGCTTGGAATCGTCGCACACCGATACCGCCACCGTCTATCCGCAGCCCATCCATGACGTGCAAATTTTGCACGATTACCTCACACGGCTGGTTGATGAAGTGGACGATGAAGACACCAATGACTGACTGGAAGAAGGAGAGAGCTAAAAATGTCACCGAAAGGCACAAAGGGCAAGCGGTCTGTATGGCAGACGATGGATCGATGTTTAGATATTGTCATCCGACTGATGGAAGGGCCAGCCCGTTCTGAAGAACTGCTGCAAATTGTTGAAGACCGGGTGCGGGACGATGGTGGTATCAACGATCTCAAAGGAGTCTTTGAAGAGGATCGGGGTCGAATAAGGGCTTGGCTCTGTGATATATCGCATGATCGTTCAAGCGATGAATATATGCTGGGCGAACTCAAGCGCCCACTTCTTAATCTTCCAGATGAGGCTGTGCGGGGGCTGGCGTTTTTGCAGCAGTCCTTTGGCCCTCGCAATGCCCCCATGCGGTCAGAGGTTAATGCGCTTATCGACAGTATGATGCGGGTGCTTCCCTACAAGCGCCGCCGCGATATTCAGAATGAACGCGGCCTGCTGGAACTTGAATTGGGGGTGCGTGACGATGATTTCATTCCTGATGAGATCTGGTCTATTGTGGAGGAAGCCTGCACACAGTCGCGCCTGCTTCAACTACGCTATGGAGCCAATCGTGAGGATGGAGGGACTGTTATTCATAAAGTGGAGCCTCTGCGCCATTTCTTTGATGCGAGTCACTTCTATCTGGAGGCATTCTGTTTAGAAACCTGGGGGCCAGGGGGACACTTTGAATTCAACAAAGTGTTCACATATCGACTGGGACGGATACAGGAGGCTGTTCTGCTGCCTAAACACTTTCTGCGTGGAGGTCGCCGTATCCCTAAGTCGGAATTGGTTTATGAGCTGACACCGGAGGTGGCGCGGTTGGGTGTGACAAAACACTTTCCTGAAAGCGTTATTGTTCAACAGCCGAACGGCGGGGCAGTGGTTCATGTCATGTCGGTTAATTTGTTCTTTGATGTGCGGCGGTTGCTGCGTTACGGACGGCACTGTCGCGTTGTTGGTGGCGAGGATGCAGTGAATGAAATGAAGAAAATTGTGCGTGAGATGTATAAGGTCTACGAACCCTAAATGTATGCCTCAGTCGGCTAATATATCACGAGAAAGCTTATATGTTTCAATGCCTCAATTGGCATAGTAATTATAAGGTATTTTAGCTCGGCTTGCAATAGGAGATAAAAACAGTTACATAAGCTTTATCGTGATAGACAGAAAAGACTTTCTAAGGTATAAATAAATTAGGCTGGTATCGTTGGTAGCGCCCCAGCCTAATCCATCAAAACTGATGTAGTAGTCATGCATTTGAATGCATTGACCATGTGTTCATATTGCTATTTTAAGATGACTGCTACCTCTAGTCAATTGGTTCTGTATGCCCATTGAAGGAGTGTAGTATGGTAGACCATTCCCCAGATACTCTGTATGATGAGGTGTCATCTTCAGATGATGCCCCACTACCTCAGATCCGTTTTGTCTTTGTCTATGAAACTGGGCAATACACTCAGTTGGTATTACCTGGTTTTGAAGACTTAATATCACCTCAAAAAACGAATCTAAATCCGAAGCAACCCTAGATGGAAATGGCCTTCCCTAATTGGCTGTTGGGAAGGCCAAGATTCAAACCAAAAATCCGCATCACCCCCACCGATAACGGGGTAGGCCTGTGATACCGTGATCGTAATGACAATCAACAGGAGGAGGGTGTATGTATCGATTGCGCTTACAAGCCACCGACTCGCGGTATGCGACAGTTGAGGAAAGACAGGCAGCACAGATCAACCCGGATGAGTTGCCTTCGCACAAAACCGTGATGGCGCATCAGGCGGCGACGCTGCACGCGCTGCGCTTTGGCGATGCGCCCATCATCATCAATACCGCCATGACAGGGGATGGCAAAACGCTGGCAAGCCGCCTGCGCCTGCTCCTGGATAAGGTCAGCACGTTTGTCATGTATCCCACCAATGAGCTGGCCCTTGACCAAAAGCAAAGTTTTGAAAGGGAAGTCAACGAGTGGCCTCTCACAAAGTGGGAAGGTCGCTCACCAGATGTCCAGGTCATCAATGCGCGCACGCTGGACGAGGAGCAGGCCAAATTAGAGGAGATGGCGCGATCTGCGATGCTGCGCTTATTCCTTGACAGCGAATATGCGCTGACGAATCCCGATATTTTCCATCACATCATGTCGTTTCAGTATGCGCGGCATGGTGAGGCCCGCGATACGCTGCTGGCGGAACTGGCACATCGCTTCTCGCTGTTTGTGTTTGATGAATTTCATCTGTTTGGCGTCGCACAGACGGCCTCGGTGATGATGGCGATTGTCTATCTGCTGCAAACCGCCAACCCGCAAAAGCCACCGCGCTTTCTGTTTCTCTC
>DAOTUR010000557.1:0-9368 GCA_034436915.1 Anaerolineae bacterium | reverse complement strand
ATCCAGATCGGCATTGGGCTGATTGTAAAGATACAGCAGGACGGGCAGCGTTTGCTGGAGCACCTTTGGCAAGCTGGCATCGTCTGTGGAGATGGGTGTATCGAACGTTGGCATATGAGGCTCCTCTGCACTGTCTTCGCACAAGATACAAGCATCATACGGCGAGTCGTTGAGAACTTCAAAATAGGATCATAAAAATCAGGTCAGAACAACCGTGTGTCGCCACAAACAAGCATCATTCCAGAGGGAAAGAAGGCAAAAAGATTGGATACTTTGTCCAATGATGGACTGATACACGCCCGAACTGCTTGCGCGAATTCATATTCCACGTTAGATTTAAATGTATGTACAGGTAGGTACATATAAAATTTATGCGGATTTTAGGTAAGCATCCCCATCCTTGAGGGGAGGGGCTTTTAGCCCTAGTGCTTACCAGACTTGGCCCGCAAGGGCTCCGTTAGAGACGAATACATAGGCACTTCGGGCTGCCTCACCAGTTCCGAACTCTGCGATGAACGATTAAACAGGCGGCTTGGGAGCCAACCGTGTCGTTCACACAAAACCGTCTCATAACATTGTCGAGGTGAACATTATCCGCGCAAGCGGAAACGGCCCGGAGTGAGCCAGAGGTAACTCAAATCGCTCCCTCCCTTCGGGGAAAGCACTCTGACGGCTATACCTACCAGAAAAGACAAGGCGCTATCCCTCCCCATGCCTAAAGGCAGGGGTCTCTCGCGCCGATTCGATGACATACCTTATCCCTGGGCAGCGCGGCCTCCTGAGTCTCGCCCTGCCATTCGCATGTTCGATTACACATCAATTTAGCACTCTGAGGACTTCAATAGACATGCCTCGTTATCAGCATGATGACCACGAATCCTCCGCCCACGATTTTGACCCGATGCAGAATGATCGGCAGACACGGCGGAAGACCAAATTCAACCCGAATCACAAAACCAAGAAGGCCGATCATACGGTTCTGAGTGAAATCGCCGCTATCGAAGGTCTCGAAGGCGGCTTCAAGCCTACTTACAAGCCCGGCCCGTTTGAAGAAGGCTGGTTGCTCGATTCACTGCGCGGCTTCTATGATCTGGGCTTCATCACCGATGTCTTGAGCCGCGTCAAAGGCGGTAAAGAGGCCAACGTCTATCGCTGCCAGCCCAATCCCGTCTATGGGGAGGAGCCGCTGGCCGCGAAGGTCTACCGCCCGCGCTTCTTCCGCAATCTCCGCAACGATGCCTTCTATCGTGAGGGCCGCGCTGTGCTGGATGAAACAGGCCATGCCGTCAAGAGCAGCGATCAGCGCACCCTGCGAGCGATTGGCAAGAAAAGTGCCTTTGGCGCACAGGTGTCCCATACGTCATGGCTGATGCATGAGTACACGACGCTCACCAAGCTGTACGCGGTAGGCGCAGCCGTGCCCCGCCCGTATGCCACCACAGAGAATGCCATCCTCATGAGCTATTACGGCGATGGCGTGCGCGGCGCTCCCACGTTGAGCGAAATCAGTCTCACAGCGGATGAGGCGCAGCCGCTGTTCAACGAGGCCATGCGAAATATTGAGCTGATGCTCCAGCATGGCTATATTCACGGCGATCTCTCACCGTATAACATCCTTTACCACAACGGCGGCATTGTCCTGATCGATTTCCCGCAGGTGGTGGAAACAAGCTCAAACTACAGTGCCGGATTCATTTTGAAGCGCGATATCACGCGAGTGTGTGATTACTTTGTGCTTCAGGGTGTGGCGTGCGATCCCAACGAGATTGTGCTGGATATGGCCGCTCGCTATCTCAAGCAGGATCTGGAGAAGTTGAAGGCCGATCAATCGCGGGCCGAGTACAAAGAGGAAGACGACGAGGAAGAGGATTGGTATTAGATTAGGCGCTGCATCCTCATCTACAGGATCGCACGATGAGCCATTGCGAACCGTAAAATCGTGTTGGTGGTAATCATTCACCTATCCGTGAGAATCGTGGGTAGGTAGGGGCAGGATGCATCCTGCCCAATGACAAATATCCTTCAAATCAATCAGGGCGCGATACATCGCGCCCCTACACCTTATCGTGTACATAGCACGCTGCAACCTCAATCTACACAGCAGGCTGCACCACCACCGCCGCAATCTCCTGCGTGGAATAGATCGCCAACTGGCCTTTGAGCTGTTTGGCCGCCAGCGTATAGCCCCCATCCGCGCCATCGACAAAATGCACCTGCCGCCCAAAACGATCAAACACGATGCACGTCATCAGGGCGCGATCCGACACATGGATGCCGTAGGCCAACTCGCCCGCCTCATGCCGCTGATGTAAATATTTTGTCAGCGCCAGCCGCTTCTCAGGCGTGCCTGACATGATCATCCGCAGCATATCATCAAATTTTTCATGATCAGTGGCATCGCGGACGACGTGCTTATAGCGATCCCAGATTTTGCTGCGGTACTTCCACAACACATATCCGGCATACGAATAGACGAACAATTTGAGACGCGGCCACAGGGCGGTTGAGCGCTGGCGCACACCTGTCTCACTGCGGAAAGCGGCGGGAGAGCGGCCCGGCGTCATCTGGTTGTAATCAATCGGATGGCGGTATTCGCTGTCGCCGTAGAGATATTCCAACTGCACCAGAACCTCGCCATAAATCGTCGCGTGCATCTCAGGATCAGGGTCAGTGGCGAGAACCAGCAGGCTGATAGTTTCTCCATGCGGGCCGGGTATCTCGTTCCAGCGGCATTCAAAGCCCTCAAAATTGCCTTCCGCCGCCGCGCCTGTATCGACAATGGCATAGCGAGCGGTTGTTTGGGGATTCTTGAGCAGGCGTTCGGCTTCGGTCAGGCCGCCGCCGTTAAACATGGCCTGCTGAAAATTTTCTGACATAAAGAGTTTGGTCACGCGCAGCTTTTGGCCCGTCGCCAGCACATCCTTGACAGGCACAAGACCAATCCGCAGATCGAGCTTGAAGACCTGCTTGGCGAGGCGCTGCGCCGCAATGAGGGCCTCTTGTGCCTGGGGAACGATGGAGGGCGGAATCAACATGGTGGCCCCATCGCCGCCGAAGACGAACGGAAGATCAATCTTGGGCAGACTGTTGAGAAGGGCCGTAATGGTCGCAGCAGCCACAGCATTGACATCTTTATAGCGGCCCTGGGCGATGGCCTGGGTTGATCCCCGCACATCGCTGATGATGATGTACCAATCCGATGGCACGTTGTGGTAGACAGCGGGGTCTGTGATCTGATAGAGGCGCGTAATGGGCGGCAAATCTTGATAGAAGGTCAGGTTATTCATGGCGTATTCTCTTATCCTCCCCGGTGGAGATGAGGCGATTGTAACAACCAACTGTTACGACGGCATAAATTTTTATAGAAATCACACAATTCGTGCGGGGAACTTTTATGGACACGGCGGGCCGTGTCCCATAGGCACCAACTTAAGAAAATCGAACCTGCTTGATCTCTCTTATGCCCTGTCGTCAGGGGTTGAAAACCCCTGGCGCAAGCGATTTTGCCGCGTCTTTGGCCCACAAGGAGCACAAAAATCCTTAAGTTGCTGTCTATGGGACACGGCGGGCCGTGTCCCTACGTTTCATCAAACGCCCCTCGCAACTTTTCCATCTTTAATCTCCTGCGCCGTCTCGTCTATACTTCCGCGCATGGATACACCGCTGCAATACCTCCCTGTTCTCATCGTCGGGTTTGCCACCTCGCTGGGGCTGACACCACTGTCGCGCTCTGTGGCGATCTGGCTGGGCGTGGTCGATAAGCCCACGCTGGCCCGTAAAATTCACACCGATCACAAGCCGCTGATGGGCGGGTTGGCGATCTTCGTCGGCGTTGCGCTGTCGCTGCTGCTGTTCAGTCCGCCGCAGCATATCGCCGAACTGCTGGCGATCCTGGCCGGGGCAACGGCGCTCTCGATCACGGGGCTGCTGGATGATCGCTTCAATCTGGCATGGCGCATCCGTTTGATCGTGATGGTGTCGGCGGCCCTGATCGTGATCCTGGCAGGCATCCAGATTCGCCTGTTCAATTCGCCGCTGCTCGATATTCCTCTGACGCTGATCTGGATTGTGGCGCTGACCAATGCCACCAACTTCCTCGATAATATGGATGGCCTCACGGCGGGCCTGTCCGCTATTGCCAGCGGCTTCTTCCTGCTTCTGGCGCTGATGCAGGGGCAAATCCTCGTCAGTCTGCTGGCGGCGGCGGTCTTTGGCAGCGCCTTCGGCTTTCTGGCGTATAATTTCAATCCGGCCAGCACCTTTATGGGCGATATGGGCGCACTCGTGCTCGGCTATGTGCTGTCGATTGTGGCGATCAAGCTGCAATTTGCCCATCAGCCGCTCGGCGTGACCTGGATGATCCCGGTGTTTGTACTGTTCCTGCCGATCTTCGATATCAATCTGGTGGTGTGGACGCGGCTGTCCGAAGGCCGTTCGCCTGTGGAGGGCGGCAAAGATCACACCTCGCACCGCATCATGGTGTTGGGCTTCAATCAGCGCCGCACGACCTTGATTTTGTACGGCCTGTGCGCGTTCTTTGGTACGCTGGCAGTGCTCATCAGCGCCGCCGCCCCGGAGGTGGGCGTACGATTGGGCGCGGCAGGCTTTGGCTTGATCGCAGCGCTGTATGTGGGCATGATCTGGATTCGGCAGCGATACCAGAAGAAGGCATAATCATGTTCCAGACAGGAGAATGATCGCGCTATGGCTAAAAAACCGCTTGATGAAAGCAAAATTATTAAAGCAGGCGATATCGTCAAATCAGCAGAAGACATCCGCTATTTTCTCCAACCCATCATTATGATCACGGATATTTCTACTGGTTTCGCCGATTATATTGCAGCGGTGAACCTGCTCATTGATGATGGCTGGCGCGTTGAGCCGATGTCGCAGCCCGGTTATATGCTGGCCGTGTGCCACAATCCGCGCTATAAGCGTAAAAATACGATCATCACAGGAGAGTCGAATGAGTGACGGCGATAAACCCCTTCTGGCACGCAAGCTGGTCGAAGCCCCGGAGATGCTCAATCAATTGGAGTCACCGTATATTATTCTGGTGGCAGAGACAGCATGGCAGGAATCGGCTGAGGAACTGATGCTGCGGGCGCTTCATCTGCTGGATGAATGGGGCTGGACGCCGATCAATATCACCTATCGCCATTATGATGTACTGGTAGCGCTGTGCCATAATCCCCACATCAAGCGCAAGAATGATCCTGATGCAGACGGAGAGCCTGATGCCTGAATTTCCCGATGCCTCAATTGAAGCGAGCAAAATTGTTGAAGACCCCAGCCGCCTTGACCGCACGGATTATGCCTATGTGCTGGTGCGCGACAGCTCGATGATGGGGACATTTAAAAATTTGATGGATGCGGTTAATCTTCTGGCCGAACGTGGTTGGACGGTTGTGACGATGATTAATAACGAGAGCGGTACAATGCATGTCATGCTGCATAATCCGCATTTTAAACAGAAAAATCGACCCAGTGACGAGTAAAAATATGAGCAAACGAGTATTTGTGGTTACAGGCGGCGCGGGCTTCATTGGGTCGCATATTGCGGAACGGCTGCTGCGCGAGGGCCATACGGTGCGCGTGGTGGACAATCTCATCACCGGGCGGCGCGATAATCTGGCCGTCCTCGAAGCCCTGAATGGCGATTTCTCCTATCACGAGGTGAGCATCACGGATCGGGAGGCCCTGCGCCCCGTCTTCCATGATGCCGAGGTCATCTACCATGAGGCGGCGATTGCGTCGGTGCAGCGCAGCGTCAACAATCCGGTGGAGACGCATGAGCACACTGTAACAGGCACGTTCAACGTCTTCGATGTGGCCCGCGAAACAGGTGTGCGCCGCGTGGTGTATGCGGCATCAGCGGCGGCCTATGGCAATTCGCCCGTCATGCCGCTGGTGGAATCGCTGCTACCGATGCCCCTCTCGCCGTATGGGGCGGGCAAGCTGATGGGCGAGTATTATGCCCAGGTCTACGATCATATCTACAATTTGGAGACGGTGTGCCTGCGCTACTTCAATGTATTTGGGGCGCGGCAAGACCCCCAGGGTGAATATGCCTCGGTCATCCCCAAATTTGTGCAGCGGCTTCTCAACGGTCAAGCGCCCACCGTATATGGCACAGGCGAGCAAACCCGCGATTTCATTGCCATCGAAAATGTTGTGCAGGCGAATTTTCTGGCGGCAGATGCGCCGGATGCACATGGACACATCATCAATGTCGCTACAGGTACAAGTATCAGCCTGCTTGATTTGATCGAGCGGCTGCAAGAGGTGATGGGGACGGATATCGCGCCGCACTTTGCCGAGGCGCGTGACGGCGATATCGTGCATTCCAGCGCCGATGTGACGAAAGCCCGCACGCTGCTCAAGTTTGAGCCGATCATTTCGCTGGAGGATGGCTTGGCGAATGCGGTGGCGTGGTATCGCGCACAGGCGTAAGCCCTCACTCCCGGCCCCTCTCCCACTGCGTGGCGAGAGGGGAGCAGGACAGAGGAGAGCAGGACAGAGGGGAGCAGGACAGATTGATTCACCCCGCCGTGTATTGATTTGAGGTGGGCGTAGGGGCGCGATGCATCGCGCCCAGAAGATGGTTTTTCAACACGGGCGACCCATGGGTCGCCCCTACATATGCCAGGAATTTGTGTCCTATGCGACGGGTTTTCAACCCCCGATCCCCAGGATTTGATGCTAAACCCGATGCGTATATCCTGCTCCCTTCGCTCCTTGTGGGAGAGGGGTAGACTCACCGCGTGGGCTGCTGGCTCTCGGCAAATTGGATTTCAGCATTGCGGCGGCGATAGCCCACCGGCACAGAAGGCTTGTTGGCCTCATAATACGCCACAAGCGTCTCAAGGTAGGCGTCCAGCGGTGTATAGGTCATGCCCAGTTCGCTCTTGCTCACATCATTGGTGATTTCGCTCATCCAGCGATCACTGAACGGCGAGCAGTCGGGCAAAAAGCCGTTGGCCTCCAACTCGCTGTGCTTGAAGCGGCGCACACGCGCCTTGACGCCCAGATGCCGCGCCAGAAGTTTGAGAAACTCCTCAAGGCTCACCGTCTCATCCTGCGAGAAATTATAGGCGCGGCCCTTCGTGTCCTCCCGATCCAGCACCAGACGGATGGCCCGCACCGCATCGCCCGCATAAATATGGCGCAGCGGATGATTGGGCGTCTCAGGCAGCAGAATTGGCCCGCCATCCTGCAAACGCAGAATATAGCTGTAAAGGCGCTTCAGCGGGTCGCGTTCGCTGTTCACCATCGGCAGGCGCAGCGCGGTATAAGGGAATTGAAAGTCAGTATATGCCTGGGCGAAGATATCTTCGGCCCCGCGCTTGTTCATGCCGTAGAGCCATTCCTCATAGGCATAGGTGTTCTCTTTGGGCGCGGGGATCAATCGCCCCTCGTACTGATCCTCGCTGAACGGGCGCTCAATATTCTCGCGTACCAGATAGATCTGGCCGCTGCTGAGAAACACGTAATGCCCCACGTTGTTCTTCAACAGCTCCACCATCATCTGCGCTTCTTCTTTGCTGTACATGACAAAATCCACCACCTGATCGAAGGATTTCGCCATCAATGCGCGGCGCATTTGCGTCACATCGGTGCGATCTGCGTGTAAACGTGAGACGCTGCTGCCAAGATCATCACTCTGCATCCCCCGATTGAGAATTGTCACGCGATGACCCTCCGCCATAAGCTGCCGAGTGAAGGTATAGCCCATATTGCGCGTGCCACCGATGACCAGAATATTCTTCATAGCTGCTGCCCTATTTGGCTCGAACGTGTTTTAAACAGCCTAGCACAGCCCATACGCCTTGCAAGAGACAAGACACAAGTCTTGTGCTGAATCACCGAATGCAGAATAAGTTTAATCATCGGTTCTTTTGGAGGGGATAAGCATATAAAACGACAGCGGATGGCGCGGAAAATCATCAAAGCTCACCCAGATTGCTTCGGGGCCGCGCATATAGGCGGTGGGGAGATGCATAAAATCATACACCGCACGGAGCGTTGCCATCTCCTCCCAATTGTCCCGATACTGATATGACTTATCAAATTCGCAAAATGGACGAAATGGTAACATTGTCTGAAAACCTCCGTGCGAGAATGCCTTATTATAAGGCAAGAATTTTTAGATATTACGGCTTCTCACGCGCTTCTATTTTAGACAGAATGATCACGATTTGATCCTTAACGATTTAACACTCAGACAAAAGACTCGCCCGTGTCATCGCGTCTAAGGCGAGAGTGTATTGATCCTTCAGGAGTTGCCCATGTCTGACCAACCCAACGAGAAACCCAAACTTCTCCCCGCCGTCCCTTTGAGCGAGACCGAAACGAAGAAAATTCTGATTGCTGTGGCACATCACGATGATATTGAATTTGGCATCGGCGGCAGCGTGGCGAAATGGGTGCAGGACGGCGCAGAAGTCGTCTATGTCATCATCACCGATGGGGGAGCCGGCAGCAACACCCCCGGCATCGTCCGCGCCGATCTGGTCGCACAGCGCCAGCAGGAGCAGATCAACGCGGCGGCAGCGGTGGGCGTGACCGATATTCACTTCCTCGGCTACCCCGATGGCGTGCTGCAACCCACGATTGACCTGCGCCGCGATCTCGTCCGCATCATCCGCGGAGTCAAACCGGATCGCGTCGTATGCCAGGACCCGACCACCGTCTTCTTCGGCGACAATTACATCAATCACCCCGATCATCGCGCCGCTGGCGAAGCCACGCTGTACAGCGTCTTCCCGTCCAGCGAAACCCGCCCGATCTTCCCGGAACTGCTAGAAGAGGGTTTTGAGCCGCACAAGGTCAAAGAGCTGTATGTCACGCTCTCGACCGCGCCGACCCATTTCACCGATATCACCAATTTTGTCGATCACAAAATTGCGGCACTGCGTTGTCACGTGTCGCAGTTGGGCGATGAAAAAGCCTTTAACGAGGGGCCGCTCAAGTGGATTCAGGAGCGCACCGAAGAGAGCGGCAAGATGGCAGGCGTGGTTGCGGCTGAATTCTTCAAGATTATGACGCTCAGCCGCCCGGTTGCCGTCCATGACAAAAAACCTGAGAGCACGCAAGAGGCAATTGAAGAGGTGCAGGAACAGCCGTAAATCTAACCCCACCCCAACCCCTCCTTGCGAAACCCCTCCCCGGCCCTCCCCACTCCGTAGGGAGGGAGAAAAGCCCCTCCCATAGACAGCAACTTAAGGATATGTGGCCTCTGATCAGCAGGCGGCATCCGCTCTCACCAGAGGCTAAAGCCGTCTGTCTAGGGAGTACGAAGCCCCGTAAACGGGGCTTATGGCGCGGGAGCCGGCGGGTTTGTAGCCCCATTCATGGGGCTTTGTCAC
>DAOTUR010000556.1:0-2807 GCA_034436915.1 Anaerolineae bacterium | reverse complement strand
TCCCCCTCGCTGAACGGTGCGGAGGGGCTGGAAGGAAAGGTTTGACAGTCACTCCAGCGCTCTCGGCATCATTTTATGGGGGGTGCGTAAGGTGAGTAAGTTATTCTTTTACCGACCCTTAGGAGTTGAGCCACTGATCCATAATATCGGCCAGCGGACTGCCGCGATCAGAGAAGTAAGAGCGCGAATCCTCAATGCGCCATGTCTCACCCCAGTGTCTGCCGATGTTGGCAGCGGTGAGCTTTTCGCCCATCTGATCGTAAGACTGCCCGCGTAAATCGCGCAAGTCTTCCACCACTTGATACGCCTCATCATCCCGCAAGAGCATCATCAGCATCGTCATAGAATTGTGCAGAGCCACCATGCGTTGCAGGGCATCATCGGCCTCGCGGTTGCTAAATTCTTTGATCGCGGCAGCAAAAGCGGTTTGTGCGGCCTCATCATTATTGAGAGCCGCATACACCAATCCCTGCTGCGACTGAACCGCCCCGCGTCCCCAGGCGTCCGTCATCTCTCCCAGGGCGGCATCAAGCGCTGTCGTCAGCCCATCCCAATCCTGGACATTGTAGGCAGCACAGGCGGTCTCCAGGCTGTTCAGGGCGTACTTTGCGTGCAATTCACACGGGCCGCCGAGCCAACCGCGCCAATCCAGCAGGAGACGATCTACTGAGAGTTTGCCCAACGCGGGTGTTAGCACGTTTGCGTCGGTAGCAATATCGCCCGGATCGCTGAGATAGAACAGGCTGAAGATGTTGGAACTTACCTTCGTGACGGTTGTGCCATCCGCCAGATAACCAATCAAGCGAATCTCGGTGCGAACATCGACAGACGGGATATTCTCCAGATACAGGGGGATATTGGGCGTGTCGTGGGTACTGTGAGGCACATCAGAGGCCACAAGATTCTGCTCGAGCGTATCATACGAGTCCCAGGGGGCATCCGGGGCCGTCCGCGTGTACACGGTCATCAGGAGTTGGACGCTGCTTTGCTGTGCCGCATACCATGTCACATCGTAATCGAGGGCGAGGTACAGGACGTGCTTTTCAATCAGATAAACCGGGTCTTGTGCCTGGGGGAAAATTTCAAGCGCGGCCCGATCCGGCCCCAAAAACGACACACGCGGCTGGGCCTGCACACGCCAGACACCGCCGAGTGAATAATCAATATCGGGATAAGGGCGCGGCGTGGCTGTGGGCGCGATGGGCGTGGCAATCTCCATCCGCACGCCGCAGCCCACCAGCAGCAGGCACAGGAGTCCTACGAATCCAGGTCGTATAAAAGACATAGTGTGAAGCTTGACCCTTCCCCAAGCGTACTTTCAACGCTGATCGTGGCATGATGGAGTTCGGCAACCTTTTGCACAATCGACAGCCCCAGGCCGCTGCCAATTGGGCCGCCACCGGGACGCGCCCGCACCAACGGTTCAAAAATGCGCGTGGGCAGATATTCAGGTGGAATGCCGCTGCCCGTATCGCTGACGCGCACAAAATAATGCTTGGGAGATTTTTCCAGCAGCATCCGCACCACCCCCCCGGCGGAGGTGTATTTCAGGCTGTTATCCACCAGATTGCTCAAGGCCCTGACCAGCAGATCATGATCGGCCTCCAGCGGCGCAGTGGTCATGGCGGTTTCGATCTCAAGCGTCTTGCCCTCCTGCTCCGCCCGTTCATCAAACTGATAAAACACCTCATCCAGCACATCGAGCAAATCCAGCCGCTCAAGCGCCAGCGGCACATAGGACAGCCGCGCATCAAACAGCAAACTATCGACCAGACGGGTCAGGCGCTGCGCCTCAGCCTCAATGATCGCCGCCGTTTGTATAATGTCCGGTTCCGAGGAGACATGCAGATTGACCGAATGAGCGATAATCGCCGCCAGCGGATTCCGCATATCATGCACGATGCGGCGCAAAAATCGCTCATAAAAACTCGACTGGGCGTCGGTGTCGCTCGATGTTGCGCGGGCAATCAGTTGAATCGAGTGATCGGGCAGGGAGCGCGTTTGCAGCGTCAGGCGGCGCGTCTCTGAGAGAGTGACACTTTGCGAGGCTACATGCTGTGTCGTCTGGGTGCGCTGGAGCAATTTGGCGACTTCAGGCCGCACAGGGTCGATCAGCGGCCCTGCGGCGCTGTTGGCCCACTGGACTCGTCCCATCGGGGTAAACACCGCCACGCCCTCATCAATATCCTGAGACAGGACGCTCAGCAAATGGCGATAAAGGGCCTGCTGCCGCTGAAAATGATCGTACAGGTGGCGCAGCAGGCGGCAGATGAGCAGGGTCAATGCCATCAGGCCGACCAACCAGACCAGAATCAAGGGATGAGACGCCTTGAGCAGGATGAGTGTTCGCTGTTCCATCACGCGATACCACGCTTCCGGCACGCTGATCCACACAATCACCAGCACCACCACCCAGGCGATGCGTTGCCACACCATGCGCCCCAACAGCCAGCAGGCGGCCAGCGTCACCGCCAATACACATGCCAGCCACACCGTCTGGATCATGCCCGCTGCTTGAATCGTCAGACTTCCCAGAGGCAGCAGCGCGGGAAGACAGGCCCACAGGATCAAAAGCACAAGGCTCCAGCCCAGGGTAGAGCGGCGCGGGGCAGCGAGATCAGGAAATGAGGCGGTAGCCAGTGCCATGCACAGTCTCGATCAGTTCATCACGTTGAAGGCGAAGTTTACGACGCAAAGCGGCAATATGACGGTCAATCGTGCGCTCATAGCCCACCCATTCATAGCCCCAGACCTGATTGAGCAGTTGTTCGCGTGTCCATTCGCGGTCAGGATGCAGCACCAGAAAC
>DAOTUR010000555.1:0-3281 GCA_034436915.1 Anaerolineae bacterium | reverse complement strand
GGCGAGATGGAAGCGTATGCGACGGGCCTGCACAACCCGATTGATCTGGCGCTGAGGGCCGATGGATCGCTGTATGCCAGTGACAGCGGCTTGGCGGAAGGCATGGGAGATCGCATCGTGCAGGTGCAGGCGGGCGTCGCCTATGGCTGGCCGTATTATCGAGTGCGCGGCTGCCAGGACTGCCCGGCCTCGGCTGTTGCGGCGCAGGGCGCTGTGGCGGATGTGCTCACCCTGCCCGATTACACGCTGCCACGCGGTATGACAGCTTATACAGGCGATCAATTTCCGGCGGCAATGTACGATTCGCTGTTCATCGCGCTGTGGAATGGCATCGACACGGGCCAGCGCATCCTATGGCTCAATCCGCGCCGCGTGGGGGACGAGGGCTATGTCCCCGTCGTCTTTATGACGGGCCTCATCCGCCCGACAGATGTGATTGTCGCGCCCGATGGCTCGCTGCTGGTGGCCGATTATGTGTATGGGCATGTGTGGCGCGTGCGTTACAGCGGGGCCTCAGCGCAGACCACGCCGAGCGTTCTGGCAACACTGGGCATCAATCCTGATGCCTCAACTGCCATCCCGACGCCGCAGTCCGCTGTGAGCGAGTCGCCTGCTGCGCCTCTGGGCTTCGTCACCAACACGCCGGATGCGCCGTAAATGGAATTAGCGAATAGGGCGTTTGAAGACCGCATCAACACTGTAATTATATTGATCGCTTGTGTTCTCTATAGAGATAAGTTCCCATCCGTCTTGCCCTAATACGTTGAAAAAATATTCACGACCTTTAAAATTCTTACCAGCACATTTTTGAGTCTCTGGATTGAACAAAATGTCAGGGTAACTATAGACTGAACAACCTTTACCCAAAATTCGATATAAGGCGCTTTCGTAAGGTTCATCAATAATTAACACTTCATATAGAGGTACATCAGCATCATATGTTTTATGTTGCGAGTAATCTAGATTTATATATTCCCATTGGATAAATGCTGTTTGGGCAGTTGGAGCAGGTGTTGGTTGTAGTACTGACTGTGCAGTGGGCAGAGGGGTGGTTGGTGATGCCAGTTTTATTTGCAGAAAAGATGCCATAAGAATGACCAACGACACAAGGATACTGCAAGCAACGATTGTGAGCGATATTTTATTAGACGAGTTCATGGTTTTATTGCCAGGGTTTGCAGCTTTATTCGCGGAGTTCATACTTTTATCCTTAAACAGATCTTGAAAATTGAATGATACTGTTCAAGGATAAGAGAAAATATCGACATATAAAGTAAAGGTTTAAATAGTGGCACAAAAATAATATTATTATATAATAATATACATACTCATTAAAACTTATCATCTAATCTCCGTCCTTGCCATTGAGACCGCCCGCGTGATTCTGCTATAATCGACATGTTCAAATGCGCCCCAGTAGCTCAGTGGATAGAGTAAGGGTTTCCTAAACCTTGTGCGCAGGTTCGATTCCTGCCTGGGGCAACAAACGAGAACAATCTCGAACGATTTTTTGAACCCCTCTTCGGGGGGGCTAATCTGCCATCGCTTATAGCGATGGCAGATTGCGTTCCTTTACTTGCTAGAATTTTTTTTACCAGTTCGTCTTTCTCTTGGAGATAGGCGAAAGGTGGTAAGAGTCTCAGCGGTAGAACTTTTCCCTTTTCGTTGACGATCACGCGCTCAACAATCAGGCAGAGCAACTCGCGCTGCTGCTGTGGAGACAGTGTAGCATACAATTCAGGGACTTTGGAAAGCATCGCAAGGGCCTCGTCTAAATTTGTCAGCATCGATTCCCCCTGTTGAGATAAGGTTGCGATCTGGTATTGCAGCAACTTGCGCCGCTCTTGCCATTCATCCCACACAACCTGCCACAATAACTCTGTTATTTTACCTGTCGTGTGTAAGCGTAGTCCCCGCATTTCTTCTTGATCGACCGCCACCAAAGCCATGTGCAGTCGCTCTAATTCATCTGCTGGCGTGCGTTGGATATGCTTAATCTCAGCCTCGTACACTGTCCTGAGGACAGGCAAATGCTGCGGATCGATCTGGATGGACTGGAGCGCATCTGCAATTTGCTCATCCAAGTCACTACACAGGCTGTACCAGGGCAGTTCAGTCGCGCAGTAGTAAGGTGTGCCACCCCCACTCCGCCCAGTATTGGGCTTCGAACAGGTCAGTTTCGTCAAATGCTTCCCTTTTTGCAGATAGACGAGCCCTTTGAGCAAGTAGAAATGTTTGTGTTCAGGGGCGCGATCAGTACACCGTTTTTTGAGGATGGCTAATCCCCGTTCAAACTCTTCCGTCGTAACCAGGGCATCCCATTGACCACGAACCGTTTTGGGAGCAATACCAAAGGTCTCACTCACGACCCAACCCGCATAAAACCAATTGTGAAATATACGCGAGAGGCCATTGGCAGCATACTGCGCTTTACCGTTCGCCCGTTTTTCTACAAAAGCGCGTCCACTGCGAAAAGTATAGCCCTGAGCGTGCAAATGCTCGCAGATTTCTTCCAGGGTATAGCTATCTTCCAACAACAGATTCCAGGCCATGCGCCAGATCTTGACGCGTTCGATATCTGTCTCAATCCAGCGCGTGTATCTCCCCTCCATCGATTTAAATGATTTGGCTGTTCGTTCCTCGACATTGAGATATCCATCGGGTGCAAGGCCCGGCCAGCCGCCCTGACGCAGTTTGGTATGAACACCGCCTGTCGTGCGTTCAGCGATCTTCATCGACTCACGGCGGGCGAGACTGAACGATAAGGTGATGCCAATACGCCCGTCAGCACTCGTTGGATCAGACTCAGGATAATCGGCAAACCGCACAGCGATGCCTAATTCGTGCAGTTCATCAATCGCTCGGAGCGCTTCCGTATCATCGCGTCCAAAACGTTCAGCATTCTCAACGGCAATGGAGGAGAATTTTCCTGCGCGGGCATCAGTCAGCATCTGTTGATAGTGCTTACGATCTGAGCGCGTCCCGCTTTCCGTATCGACGTATTCATCCAGCACAGGCAGAGAAGAATGGGACAGTAAACGCTGTTGAATGTTGAACCGCTGCCGCTCCTGTGAGGATTTAGGATTCTGGGCATCAAGACTGCTCGTGCGCAGATAGAGAACCCAACCGGATTGGGGAGGCGTTGCCAGCTTCTTTTTCTTAGTAATTATTCAGCTATCCATGCGAGATCGGGGTGGGGAGCGAGAACGGTCTTGAGGGTTGCAAAAACATCACGGCCTTGTCGCCGCGCCGTTTCGAGGATCGAGAGAAGATTGGCATAG